>SCST01000947.1 GCA_004299465.1 Methylovulum sp.
TTTGCTTTTACAACAATAAAGTCGTTGCCGATGGCGCCGTACAGCATATGGGCGACAACACGACGGGTGTCGGCGAAGGCGACGATGAAACAGTCAAGGTTGAATTGGCGAAAATACCCGCCGACCTGGATAAGGTTGTTTTTAGCGTTACGATACATGACGCCGAAGCACGTAAACAAAATTTCGGCCAGGTCAACCATGCCTATATCCGCGTTATTAACGAAGAAGGCGGCCAGGAAATCGCCCGTTATGATTTAAGCGAAGACGCCTCGGTCGAGACGGCGATGATTTTCGGCGAGATCTACCGCGTCGGTACCGACTGGAAATTCAAGGCCGTAGGCCAAGGTTTTGCCGGCGGCTTGGGACCTTTGGCGGCATCATTTGGTGTGAACGTTTAACCTGACAGGAATCAAGATGGCTATTAATTTACAAAAAGGACAAAAAATTTCCTTGTCCAAAGAATCCGGCGGCGCGTTAAGCAAAGTCATCATGGGCCTGGGTTGGGATGCCAAAAAATCCGGCGGCGGTTTCCTGAAAGGCATGTTTGGCGGCGGCGGAGAGTCTATTGACCTGGATGCGTCTTGCGTGATTTTTGATGAGGCTAACAAGGTGCTTGATACCGTCTGGTTTAAGCAGCTGAAAAGCCGTGACGGCAGTATCGTGCATACCGGCGATAACCGTACCGGCGACGGAGACGGCGATGACGAGCAAATTATCGTCGATCTCGATAAAGTGCCGGCCAACGTCAAGGCGCTGGTGTTCACGGTTAATTCGTTTACCGGCCAAACTTTCGATGCGGTCGAAAATGCGTATTGCCGCATGCTCGACAGCAGCAATAAGAATGAAATCGCCCGTTACACATTGAGTGCGCAAGGCTCGCACAGTGCACAAATCATGGCGAAAGTGTACCGTCATAACGGCGAATGGAAAATGCATGCGATAGGCGAAAATGGCAACGGCCGCACCATTGACAGCTTGTTGCCGCAAATTATCGTCCACCTCTAGCGCCGATGAGGATCTGGTTTAACAAAACCTTTTCGACCATCAGCGCAGTCTTTAATAATCTTCGCCAGTCCGTACCGGCTGGCGAGGTGACATTGATCTGCACGCATACACATGCTACAGCCTCGGCGTTTTTGGCGGCTG
>SCST01000752.1 GCA_004299465.1 Methylovulum sp.
ATTAACTCAAGCAATGAAAAAATAATCATCAGGAACTCCCTCAGAATATTTACAGGGTGATTAACTATCAACCCTATTTATCAGTTACGCAACCCTGTCACACAATTTGCCACATGAGCCAAGCTTTTTTCCCATAAACTTAATTTTAAGGGATTTTTACTATCCCATCATTTGTGGCCCGACTAGCACCATCGATACCACTATCCGATGAAGCAATTGTCCAGCCGCCGCCGAATGCCCGGTAAAGCGACACCATCGCCACGCTGACCGCTGTTTCGGCTTTTGCTCGTTCGTCGCTGACGGCCAGTTTGCTGCGCTGCGCATCCAGAACGGCCAAATAATTGCCTGCACCGCGCTGATACAACGCATCGACCAGCCGGTAAGCTTTTTCCGCCGAGGCTTCCGCTTCAGTCAATCGGCCTAGGCTATCCGTGGCGGAACGGTGCGCGACGAAGGCGTTTTCCACGTCCTCCAACGCCTGCAAAAAGGTAAGCTCGTAATTTGCGGCGATCTGGTCCAACCGCGCATCGGCTGCGACAATATGGGCGCGGATGCGACCGGCGTTGAAGATAGGTGCGGAAAGACCGGAGCCCAGCGCGTAGACGCTCTCGGCCAGACTCGGAAAACCGCCGACCGCTAGCGCACCGACGCCGCCGCTGGCCGACAGCACCAGCTTCGGATAGAGATCGGCCCGCGCCGAACCCAGGCTGGCTGCCGCCGCGCTGACTTCGGTTTGCGCCAGACGCAGATCGGGACGTTGCGCCAGCAAATCGGCCGGCAGCAGATTTGGCATGGCCGGCGCTTGCTTCGGTAACTGGCCAACAGCGGCCAAGCGGTTTCCTAGGCTTTTCGGCGGCTCGCCCAATAACACGCCCAAGCGATGGATCAGGTTTTGCTCGGCGTTGGCCAGTAGCGGTAGCGTCGCTTCGGTGCCTTGTAACAGCGTTTGCTGACGGGCCATATCCGCCTCGTTAGCCAGTCCGGCTTTAAGAAATGCCTGCAATGTCCTCAATCGTTCGCGTTGCAAGGCTATATTTTTTTGCAGAATGCCGGTGCGTTGCTGTACGCCGCGCAGCTCCAGATAATTGGTCGCCACCTGGGCCAGCAGACCGACTTGCGCGGCATGCAAGCCTTCCTTGCTACCTTCGGCTTGAGCGGCGGCGGCTTCCGCATCCAAATGCCGGCCGCCGAACAAGTCGATTTCCCAGCGTGCCGCCAATCCGCCGCTGACGGCATCGGCGGTGGGCGTAATCAATTTGATGCCTTGCTCGCTCGGTACACCGACGATGCGGTCGATGCGTTTTTCCCGGCCGCCGGACAGCGAGAAATCGAGGCTGGGATACAAAGCCGCTTCGGCGACGGTCACCATCGCGTTAGCTTCGCGGACGCGAGCGGTGGCGATCTTCAGATCGTGGTTAGCGGCCAAGGCTTTGTCTATCAATTCATTCAGCAAGGGATCGTTGAATCCTTGCCACCATGTCTTTAGGTCGGCGGTTTTGGTGTCGGGCGCGTGTTGCCATTGTGCGGGGCTATCGATAGTCACCTGATTACTGACGCGGATCGGCGTACAGGCGCTTAGCAAAACCAACAAAAGAATGGTTGGCGGTGTTAAATATCGGTTATTCATCGTTGGATTCCGTAATGTCTAAATATAAGTTTTCAGCTAAAACTCAATGCCGGAGTGCTACAGCGTTCTTTATGATGCATCCGACTGCCTACGCTCCACCCTAAACCAAGCCGCATACAGCGCCGGCAGGAAGAACACCGTCAACACAGTCGCCACCGTCAGCCCGCCCATGATGGCGATGGCCTGCGGGCCGAAGAAATCGTTGCGCGACAGCGGTATCATCGCCAGGATGGCCGCCGCCGCGGTCAGCATGATCGGCCGGAAGCGCCGCACCGTTGATTCGACGATGGCCGACCAGGTGGCTAGCCCTGACTTTTCGTCCTGCTCGATCTGATCCACCAAAATCACCGAGTTGCGCATGATCATGCCGGCCAGCGCCAGGATGCCCAGTAGCGCCACGAAGCCGAACGGCGCCCGGAATAACAGCAAGGCGAAGGCGGCGCCGATCACCCCCAGCGGCGCGGTGCTGAACACCATGAAAGTCCTGGACAGGTTCTGCAACTGCATCATCAACAAGATCAGCGTGACGATCAGCACCAGCGGAATCCAGATCAGAATCGATTTTTGCGCGGTCACCGCGTCTTCCTTGGAGCCGCCGGTTTCGATGAAATAACCGGCCGGCAAGCTATCCTGTATCGGTTTAAGTTTTGGGATGATTTCCGCCGCCACGTCCGGGGCCATCTTGCCGTCGGCCACGTCGGCGCGCACCGAGATGGCCGGGAAGCGGTTGCGGCGCCAACGCACGCCGTCCTCGAACACGGTCTCGAACTTGACGAACTGCGACAGCGATACCGACTTGCCATTAGCCGTGCAAACCGCGACGTCCGGCAATTCATCGGCGGCGGTGCGCAATTCGGGACTGGCCCGCCAGACGATGTCGATCAATTTATCCTGCTCGCGCAATTGCCCGACCGGGATGCCGGTGTAATGCGCCTGCAAGGCTTGCGACAAGCTGGCGGTTGAAACGCCAAGGGCACGGGCCTTGTCCTGATCCAAAACCAAGCGGAACGAAGGCATGCGCTCATGCCAGTCGTCGTTGACATCCACAGTGCCGGGATGCTCGCGCACGATTTCGGCCACCCGGTCGGCGATGCCGCGCACGATGTTGGGGTTTTCGCCGAGCACCCGGAACGCCAAAGGATAATCCATCGGCGGCCCGACATTCAGCCGCTTCACCCGGCCGCGCACAGCGGGAAAATCCGTCGCCAAAATCTGCCGGACGCGCTGCATCACCCGTTCGCGGGCCACGTTATCCTGGGTCATCACCACCAATTCGGCCAGATTAGTATTCGCCAGTTGCTGCACAATCAACATGAAAAACCTCGGCGTGCCGCTGCCGATATAGCTGGCGACATGTTCCACGTCCTCGTCCTCGGCTAATAGCGCTTCCATGCGTTTGGCGGCGGCTTCGGTTTGCTCGAAGGAACTGCCCTCCGGCAACCATAGGTCGACGATGACTTCCGGCCGGTTGGATAGCGGGAAGAACTGTTCTGGGACATGGGCTAAAGCCACAACACCGAGACCGAACAGAGCCAGCGTGGCGATAATAACTTTCTTACGATGTGCCACGCAGGCATCCACCCAACGACGCAATCGGTTGTAGAACGGCGTATCGAACAGGTCGTGAGCCGCTTGGTCGCCGTTGGCATGCACCTTAAGAATCAAAAATCCCAAATACGGGGTGAACACCACCGCACCTATCCAGGACAGTATCAGGGAAATGCCGACCACCTGAAAAATCGCCACGGTATATTCACCGGCCGAGGATTGGGCCAAACCCACTGGCAAGAAACCGGCGATGGTGATCAAGGTACCGGTTAGCATCGGAAAGGCCGTGGCACTATAAGCATAAGTCGCGGCGCGCATCCGATCCCAACCTTCTTCCAGCTTGC
>SCST01000753.1 GCA_004299465.1 Methylovulum sp.
GTTCTGAGTCATACTTTCTCCTTCCCTTTGCCTAACGGCATCGCGTACCTTTTCAGGTTTTGATTCCAACCATTTTGAAAATAGTACGCGATGCATTCTCTAGCGGTACGGTGCGCTGTGATGGCAGAGTAAAAGCCGCTTAACAGCGCACCTATAAACCGGTTCCTGTATAATTTCGCGCTACACCGATATTTATTACATGGACACAGACCAAACACCCTATGGGTATTCTAAAAAAACTGGCCTCGCAAACGGCCATCTACGGCCTTAGCAGCATTTTCGGCCGATTCCTCAATTATCTGCTGGTACCGCTTTATACCTATCATTTCTCGGCCGAGGAATACGGGGTGGTGTCGGAATTTTATGCCTATGCCGGATTCTTTTCCGTACTATTGCTGCTCGGGTTCGAGACCGGTTATTTCCGCTTTCGCGATAAGGAACATTCAGGGCGGGATGTCGCCTATTCAACCGCATTAATCTTTGTCGTATTGGTTAATCTCGGCTTTTTTCTCGGCATCACGCTGGTTAATTCGCAATTGTCGGCAGCTTTAAGTTATGCCGACCATCCTGAATATGTGCTGTGGTTTGCTGTCATCCTGACCCTGGATGCCATGGCCGCCATACCTTTTGCACGTTTGCGGGCAGAAAACAAGGCCTTCCGGTTTGCCGGCATCAAGCTCATTGAAATACTCGTCACGGTATCGCTAAGCCTGTTTTTTATTGCCTATTGCCCAAAGCTTTACCAGGAAAACCCACAGGCCGCGCTGCTTTATTTTTACCAGCCGTCAATCGGCCTGGGCTATGTCTTTATCGCTAATTTATCGGCCAGCGCCTTAAAGTTCCTATTGCTGGCGCCGCAGTTGACCGGTATGGCCTGGGGTTTTGACCGCAGCGTTTTCTGTCGCATGCTGCGTTATTCACTGCCGATGGCGGTAGTCGGCGGAGCCGGTATTATCGACGAAATGCTGGATCGTACCTTGCTCAAATACCTACTACCTTACGATGCCCTGACCAATATGAAAATGCTGGGGATTTACAGCGCCTGCTACAAATTGTCGATTTTAATGTCGCTGTTCATCCAGGCTTTCCGCTATGCCGCCGAACCGTTTTTCTTTGCCCACGCGGATAAAACCGATGCGCGCAAGACATACGCCGCAGTGCTTAAATATTTTGTCATGTTCTGTGTGTTCATCTTTTTACTAGTGTCATTATTTATTGATTTCTTTAAATATTTTGTCGGTAATGAGTTCCGCGCCGGCTTAAGTGTCGTACCCATCCTGTTGCTGGCGAATCTGTGCTTAGGCTTATATATTAATCTGTCAATCTGGTACAAACTCACGGATAAAACACTAATCGGCGCATGCGTTGCCGTTGGCGGCGCATTGCTGACGATTGCACTTAATATCTGGTGGATTCCGGTGCTCGGCTATACCGGTTCAGCATGGGCCAAGCTGGCTTGTTATGCCGGCATAGCTTTTGTCTCTTATTTGCTGGGACAAAAATATTATCCGGTGAATTATGATGTCAGACAGGTGCTGGGCTATATTGCATTGGGCATTAGTTTATATGGCGTGCGGGAATATGCCGCGATATACAGCAGCCTGCAGCCCTGGCTGCTGTCTGCCGGACTGATGCTGGTCTATCTGTTGACCGTTGCGCTTTTTGAAAAACGGCAATGGACCGCTACGATTAGGCAATGACTATTATGTTTTGGTAAGCGCTTAGGTGCTAGAATGCCGGACGTTTTTTAACAACAAACTTATTCGTTATGTCAAACAATCCTGAAGCCAAGGCGCGTGTAATCGGCGTTATTATTCTATTGCTGCTGGGCGGCTGGGTATTGCACGGTTTTCTCCCGCAACTGGCTTGGGCCGTAGTCCTCGCCATTACGACCTGGCCTATTTACCAACGCCTGTTAATCCGCAAGGAGTTGCATGGCAGAGTAACCTGGGGCGCCGTGGCGCTCACTTTATTAATCGGCGCAATCATACTCGCGCCCTTGGGTTACGGCTTAAGCCGCTTGGTCGCTGAAGCGCAAGCGCTGGGGCAATTTTTGTCTGACGCACAAAATATCGGTATTCCTCCTCCTGCGTGGCTGGAAACCGTGCCGATGATCGGCTCTTGGGCAAAAGAGCGTTGGCTCGATGCATTGGGCAGTGCCGAAGCGGCAAAGACATCGCTGCATTGGCTGGGTACCGGCGGAGCGATGACCTACACAAAAGACTTTGCCGGCCAGCTTTTGAGCCGGCTGGTCAGTTTTTTAACGATTCTGCTGGTATTGCTTTTTGTTTACCAGCATGGCGATCGTTTGAGTCGCCAGGTCCTGGCATGCAGTCATAAATTATTCGGGGACACCGGTATCCGTTATGCCTTGCACGCCACGGCTGCGGTGCGCGCCACCGTCAACGGCATGGTCTTGATCGGCTTGGGCAAAGGCTTGCTGATGGGCGTCGGCTACGCGTTTGCAGGCGTGGGCCATCCGGCAATCATCGGCGCATTAACGGGTATTTTTGCGATGATTCCCTATGCCGCCAAGCTGATTTTCGGCGCCTGCTCACTGGTGCTCGTCGCGGAAGGGCACAACGCTGCTGCGGCCGGGTTGTTTACCTACGGCATGGTGCTGACCTTGGTCGCAGACAATTATGTACGTCCCGCATTAATCGGTGGAGCCGTCAAACTGCCTTTTATCTGGACCTTACTGGGTATTTTTGGCGGCATGGAAACCTTCGGCTTGCTGGGGATTTTTTTGGGTCCGACACTAATGGCCGTGTTGATGTCGATCTGGCGTGACTGGATTGATGATATTAACAAATCGGCTTAAGCTCTACCTTACCGCTTCATTTGAAGCTTTTTATCAACTTATCAAGGCTATGAATCATGAAAAAAATATTAATCATAAGCTCGGTCCTGTTAAGCGCCTGCGCTACTGACCCTTATACGGGACAATCCACGATGAGCAATACCGGCAAAGGCGCCGGTATAGGCGCCGTTGTTGGTGCAGGCGCCGGCACCCTGTTCGGCGGCAATGACCTTAAAAATGCAGGGCTCGGCGCATTGGCGGGCGGCGTTGTCGGTGCCGCTGTCGGCGCTTATATGGACAGCCAGCAACAGGAAATGCAACAATCTTTGCAGGGCACTGGTATAGAAGTGCAACGTACCTCAGAAAATACGCTGAATTTAACGATGCCCAGCAGCATTACCTTCGGCTTCGATTCGTCGACATTAACGCCGCAAGCACAAACTGCGCTGGATTCTGTTGGCAATGTATTAAACCAATATCCTGATTCCAAAATCACGATCACGGGACACACCGATGACACCGGTTCCGACAGCTATAACCAGAAACTGTCTGAGGAACGCGCCGCCAGTGTTTCAAGCTATTTATCCCAGCACAATGTCAATTACTCGCGTCTCACTACGCAGGGTATGGGCGAAACAATGCCGAAAGTCCCCAACACCAGCGAGGCGAACCGCGCCCAAAACCGGCGCGTGGAACTGGCTATCGTCGCTAATAATAATGCCGGCGCCCAGCAGCAGGGAGTCCCTCAACAGGGTTATCCCCAACAGCAAGGCTACCCGCAGCCGGGCAATTATCTTCAGCAACAGCAAAATAATACCCAAAAGCAAATTCGCCAACAAAAACGCAAGCTTCGTCAACAGCAGCAACAACAATATAACTATCAATAGATAACCTGGCGAATAG
>SCST01000808.1 GCA_004299465.1 Methylovulum sp.
TGTGTTTGAAAACTTCCTTGAATTTGCGCATAAGACACAGCTTGATGCTGCCTTTCTGACCGTTGTAACGCCGTTTCCAAATACCACTTTATTCCACAGATTAAATAAAGAGAACAGGATAATCACTTATGACTGGAATAAATATGACATCTCAACTGTTGTTTATAAACCAAAGAAGATGACTGTGGAGCAGCTGCAGGAGGGATACTACTGGATGTTCAGGGAGTTTCATTCAACACGGAATATATTCCAGAGGCTCTACGGCCATACGCCGAGCTACCGCATAAACATCGGCTCTAATCTTGCCTTTAAGATATTCGGCGGAAAGGCATTTCCAAAGCAAAAAAACATTGAAAGGTTTAAGGTAAGAGAAAAAACAGGTATGTCCGCCACTTGATAATCAATAAAAATTTATCAATTAATTACTGTATTTCTTATTATATAAATCAATCACTATCCCCTCCCGCAGGCCGTAGTCGCAGACCGTCATCTCGCTGAATCCGAATTTCTCCATAACTGAAAGAACAATAGCAGTTCCTGCAATTATAAGGTCCTCCCTGCCCTTTTCCAGAGCAGGCATGTTTAATCGCTCTTCTATTGTCATTGATTTCAGATTATCAAATATCCGGTCTACTGATTTTTTCTTTATCACATAATTGTTAATGCGAAGCGGGTTGTATAATGTAAGGTTCTGGTCAATTGCTGCGAGTGTTGTAATTGTTCCGGCAGTGCCGACAAAGGCTGCGTTAGCAGGGCTATTAAGCGAATCCTTTAAGCCCTTAACCTCTTTTTCTATTGCATTTCTTAGTCCTTCAAGCTCTCTGTCAGATACAGGGTCAGATTTTATAAACTCCTCAGTAAGTTTAACAACACCCATGCCTGTGCTTATTGTATTTAGAACCTCGGCATTCCTGCTTACAATAAATTCAGTGCTTCCGCCGCCGATATCTATGATTAACAATGAGCCGTTTTTATTATTTAGCCCTGCTACAACACCAAGAAATGTCCTTCTTGCCTCTTCCTCACCAGAGATAACCTCAACATCAAAATCTGTCTCAACCTTTATCTTATCAACAAACTCCCTGCCGTTCTCTGCCTCACGCACAGCGCTTGTTGCAACAGCAGCCAATGCCTCAACAGGATAGCCTTTGAGTATCTCTCCAAATTCCTTGAGGACAAATATTGTGCGCTCTTCAGCAGAGGGCATTAATCTTCCATTTTCTATTAATCCTTCACCAAGCCTTGTAATCCTTCTTTCAGAGCGGATTTCTTTAAAACTATATTTACCCTTCACATCAGCAATAAGAAGGCGGAGTGTATTTGTTCCAATATCAATTCCGGCTAAGATGCTCATTATATCAGGCGCTATCCTCTTTTTGGGGCTCTTTTTTAACCTTAACATATTCCCGTGTCTCTGATATCTCAACATCCAATCTCTTTTCTATTTCTTCAAGACGGGAGACCTCATTAAACAATCTGTTAATATCAAGGTCTTTTA
>SCST01000754.1 GCA_004299465.1 Methylovulum sp.
CGAAGAAATAGCCGCCTTGTTCCAGCCACGCAAACAGTTCCGCACCGTTTTCACGCATCCTGTCCTGGACATAGATTTTTTCTTCCTGGTCTCGCGAGAAAGCGAGGTCTAGGCGGGTCAACACGCCGCTGGCTCGCATCGTTTCCAATTCTTCTCGGTAGATAAAATCGGTCGCGGCGTTGCGGTCGCCGAAGAACAGCCAGTTTTTGCCCGGCGCACAGCGGTACTGGCGTTCTTGCAGGAAGGCCCGGAACGGCGCGATGCCGGTGCCGGGGCCGACCATGATCATCGGCACGCTGTCATCTTCAGGGACCCTGAAGACTTTATTCGGCGTGAAGAAGCAGCGCACGTCGGTGGTTTCGTCAACCAAGTCGGCGAGGAAGGTCGAGCATACGCCTTTGTGCCGGCGGCCGTAGCTTTCGTAGCGCACGCTCGCCACCGTCAAATGCACGCTGTCGGGATACAGCTTGCTGCTCGATGAAATAGAATAGGCGCGATGCTGCAAAGGTTTCAGCAGCGCGATGAATTCGGCCGCCGAGAATTCGCAGTTTGCGCATTGCAACAACAAGTCCAGCGTATCGCGTCCCCATAAGTAATCGGCCAGCCGCTCTTTATCGCCGGCTTCGAGAAGGCCGTTGAGTTCCTGGTTGCCGGAGCGTTTGGCGATTTCTTCGAGCAATTCCTTGCTGGGTGACTTGATTTCAAAATGCGTGCGCAAGGCTTCCTTCAACGGCATGAGTTCGCCGTTGACGGGTTCTTCTTCATCGCCGTTGCAACCGATAGCGTTGAGAATGTCAGCAACCAGTTCGGGGCAATTGGCCGGGAAAACGCATAAGGCATCGCCGGCTTCGTAGCTTAAGCCGGAACCTGCAATCGATAGCTCATAGTGTCTCGTCTCTTTCGATGATGACGGGTCGGTGACGACGCGGTTAACTGATAGTTTGGCGGGGAAGGGGTTTTTGCGGGTGTATTGCGGTTTTTCATGGGCGGCTGGAGACGTATCGACCACTGTTGCCGTTGTTGCGCCGCCGGCCATCTGCGGTATGACTTCGCTAATCCACGCTTCGGCAGGCTCTTCGAAATCGACGTCGCAGTCTGTGCGCGGATATACCCGTTTTGCACCGAGTTCCGCGAGTCGGTTGTCCCAATCTTTACCGGCCTGGCAAAATAAATCGTAGCTGGTGTCGCCTAGTGCCAATACGGAATACTGCATATCGGTAAGCTTTGGAGCGCTGTCGGCAGCCATCGTGTCCCATAACATTTGGGCGTTATCGGGCATTTCACCTTCGCCATAGGTGCTGGTGATAATGAGCAAATAGTCCATTGCGGCCAGCGCATCGGCTTCAACTTCATCCATGCTTTTGACCACGGGTTTTAGGCCGTGGGCTTTTGCGGCGGTTGCGGCATCATTGGCGACGGCTTCGGCATTACCGGTCTGGCTGCCGTAAAGTATATTAATGATGCGGACATCTGCCGGGTTGACGGAGCCGGTGCTTTGAATCATATGGGTGTGCATGCCGGCAAAAAAGCCGCTTAGCCATGCGCGTTGGCTTGCACTGTAAGGCGCGTCTAACGGAATATGAGGTATTTTCATTTAAGTCACTGATTGCGATTTTTGTATCAGCATCCCCACGGCAGACGTGGGGATACGGGTATAGAGGTATGAGATGCGCAGGTTTAAGCCGCTTGTTCGGCCAGCATGCTTTGAACAATACCCAATCCGACAAGCCCGGCCAGGTATTCTTCGACGGCGGGAATGCCGGCCAAGGCCTGCCTGTTGATGGCTTCCTGTTCGATAATCCACGCGGTGGAGCCTATCGAATAAATGCTTTGTACGGAACGGTTAATCAATGCGGTTTTGTAATCATTGAGGCGCTTGCCGGCAAGCAGCCAGGCAAGCTGGTCGTCACTGTAATTGCTGTAAGCTTCGCGAGTCGTTTTGACCAGGGCTTCCTGCAATTTGCGCGGGCGTTCCGTGATGATTTTATGCGCCGCTTGCTCAATATGGTTTTGTGTGCGCAGCATTTCAGGCAGGTGTTTCAGGCTTTCACGGGCGACCTGCTGGGCTTTTTCGAGTACGGCAAAACTGTTGATCAGTTTAAACGTCAATTGCGTATCCGTTGAGCCGTAATCGGGAATGACGCCGCCGAATAAAGGTTCTGCATGCCGGTATGCGTGCTTGACTTGGTCTATCTGCAGGCGCGCCAATTCCAGCGCTAATTCCTCGATGATTTCCTTGCGGTCGAGTGATTGTTGCAGGTAATGCGCGGTTTGGGTTTTATACAGCCACAACGGCACGGCGAATTTAAAGTGCTTGCGCTCAGCCGCCCAGTTATTGAGCAGGTTGCGGGCCTTGCTGGAATTGGCGTACTCGGTATGTTGTTCGAGCATCGCCAGGATAAATTGCTCATGCGCGCGGGCGCTGTCGGTGTCTTCGTCCAGGTTGTGCAGTTCAACGGAGGATTTGTCGTACAGTTTTTCGAGACGGTTTTCAGGGTCGTACTGGTAAGCATTACCGCCGGACATGCCGTTGCAGAAGCCTTTGCCGAACCCGCCGATATTCAATACCGCGCCGTTGGTCATGTATTCGCAGGCAAAATCGCCGACGCCTTCGACGACGGCCATTGCGCCGGAATTCCTGACCGCAAACCGGTCGCCGGCTTCGCCATTGATGAAGGCCTTGCCGCCGGTTGCGCCGAACAGCGCAAAGTTGCCGATCAGGACGTTATTGCCGGGCGTCTTGATGCCGCCGCCGGGCGATTCGACGACGATAACGCCGCCGCAAGCCGATTTGCCTACGCCGTCATTGCAAGTACCGAGATGCTCCATGCGCATACCGTCATTCAGGAAGGCGGCATAGCTTTGTCCCGCCGAGCCGTGCGTGCGGATAACCACGCTGTCGGGCGCAAGGTAACGGCGGCCGTTCGTGTGCGTATAGATGATCTTCGAATCGGCGACCTGCTGTTCGGTCAGTTCGTAAGTCAGCAGCCGCTCGATGTCGATAGCCGCCTGGCCGCCGACGGTTTTATTGCAGTTGTTCAGCTTAAAGCCGCTGCCTTCGATAACAAGCTGCTCTTGCTTGCCGGCGATCAGCGTTGCCTTGACCTGTTCAATGATGCTGGCGTCGATATTAAAGCTGGCTTCGAGGTAAATCGGCTTGGCGATTTTAACGACATCAACTTGGGCCAGCATTTTGTCCAGGTTGATCTGGCCTATCATGGCCGGGTGGTTGATCAAGTGCAATAAGCCGGTTTTTCCGCGTATTTCCTCAAGGCTTCGGAAACCCAGCATCGCCAGTATTTCCCTGACTTCATGCGCCAGGTTCATGAAGTATTGCGCGAGTACGCGCGCATCGCCTTTAAACTCTTCATGCGCGGTGGTTAAGCCGGCCGGGCATTTGATATTGCAGTTTTTCGCCATCACGCAACGCAGCATCATTAAGGCCGTCGTGCCGAACTCGAATGAGTCCGCACCCAGGATCGCGGATTTAACGACGTCCATGCCGCTTTGATGCGCGCCGCTGCAACGCAATACCACCTTGTCGCGCAAGCCGTTGACAGCGAGCGCCTGGTGGACTTCGGCGATGCCGATTTCCGGCGAGCGGCCGCTGTTTTTCAGGCTGGTGACGGCCGCAGCGCCGGTGCCGCCGGTGTTGCCGGCGACATTGATGACGTCTGCGCCGGCTTTGGCGACGCCGACGGCAATCGTGCCTATGCCTTCCGACGACACCAGTTTGACGCCGACTTTAACGCGCGCGGCTTTGGCGTCATGGATCAGTTGTCCTAAGTCTTCGATGGAATAGGTGTCGTGATGCGGCGGCGGGCTGACCAGTTCGACTTTGGGCGTGCCGCCGCGCAATGACGCGATTTCGACCGATACTTTGGCGGCCGGTAATTGCCCGCCTTCGCCGGGCTTTGCGCCTTGCGCGATCTTGATCTCGATTTCTTTAATGGTCGGGTCGGCCAGGTAGCCGGCCCAGACGCCGAAGCGTCCCGATGCAAACTGCTTGATTTTGCAGGAGCGCAAGCTGTTAAAGCGGCTGGAATGCTCGCCGCCTTCGCCGGAGTTGCTGAGCGCGCCGACGATATTGGTGCCTAGCGCAACCGCTTCGTGAGCTTCCGCCAATAACGCACCGTGGCTCATTGCACCGGAAGCCAGCGTCGCGGTAATCTCGTGTGCGGCTTGCACGTCGCTTAACGCAATCGGGTCGCGGGCGGTTTGTATCGTGTCGAGATAATTTGCCAGCAAGCTGCCCGCCGTGTCGGCAAGCGTTAATATAACGGCATCCTCAGCTATAAACAGGCTGAACCCGGTATCCTGGAAGCGGTTTTTAAAATGCGCGGCCAGTTCTTCCAGGCGCTGGGCGGATGCGTTGTTGGTCAGTTCAATCCGGTAGGCGTCGCCGTTTTTGCTTAGCTTTAAGCCGCGAATCAGGTAGTTGATATTGCCGCGGAGGTTCTGCTTTCCCAGGATACGGTCGAAATCCGCACGATTTACGGCCTGTGTGACATCGGCCGGGAAGTCCATGATGTCGCGTAATGCGGCCGGCCGGGAATCGCGCTCGAGATACAGGTTTTTCGCAAAGCTGCGGTAAGCCGGCGTGATGCCGAAACTGTCGATTTGTTCATCGCTGCGTTTGCCATAACCGAGGTCAATATAGGCGGTATCGCTGGCGACGGGCGATTTTTCGGGGATGTATAAAATTGCCTCGTCGGTCATGTTGATATATTCCCTGACCGCCGTATTGCCGTAGGAATGGCCGGCGCCGTCCTGGCGCTCCTTGAATAGCCCTAAGAAAGGAATATCTTTTTCTTCGCGTACGGCTAGCGCTTTTTGATGCCACTCGGCGGCGCTGGCGGCAATATCGGCATAACGCACGCCGCCGACGGACGCGTGTATATTTGGGAAATAAGCCGTTAATTTAGGCTCATCGGTATCGAGATAATTGGATTCGAAAAATTCGCCGCCGATATAGCTCTCAACGGTACACAGGCCGAATTTCCCCATTGTCTTCATCAGCGATTTTTCCGCGCCTTTCTGGAATTTATCGAGGATTTTTTGCTGTTCTCCGGGTGCGTAATGGCTGATGACGCGGTTATGCACGCTGATAGGGCAGATGGCCGATGCGCCGAAGCCCAGGATGGTTGCAATATCGTGCGGGCTGGCTGCTTGCCCGGTTTCCGCAATCAATGACGAATTAAAACGCAGGCCCTGCCTGACGAGTTGCTGGTTGGCGGCGGCGATCATCAGCAGCGCCGGAATGGCCGCCCGGTCTTTGCTGATGTTGATGTCGCTTAAAATGATGATGCCGGTGTTGTTTTTTGCCGCCTGTTCGACCTGCTCGCAAACCGCGGTTAAAGCCTGCTCCAGGTTATATTCGTTTTGCTTGGCGTCGTTAAAGTCAGGCGTGTACAGCATGGCTAGCGTTACCGTGCTGACGGCGGACTGCCGCTTGATTTGCTCCAACTGGGTGCGTTGCAGGACAGGCGTTTCGATCACCAGCTGCTTGCTGTATTCATCGGAAAAATTGGGTTTTGCGCCCAACGCGACGCGCAAGCTCATACCGTCGCTTTCGCGTATCGAATCCAGCGGCGGGTTGGTGACTTGCGCAAAACGCTGGCTGAAATAGCGCGACATGCCGCCTTCCGCGCCGGATAAGGCATTAGGCGCGATGCCGTAACCCATTGCCGAGACTTTTTCCATACCGGTTGCGAGCATGGGATCCAGCAGGAATTTGAAGCTTTCCTGGTTCAAGGAATAGGCGGTATGTTGCTGGTCTATATTAAAGGCATGCTCGTTATCGAGTTCGGACAATTCGACTTTCGGCAGTTCGGCGAGATGCATGCAACGCTGTGCGAGCAAGGCCTGGTAATCTTTTTCGCCGGCCAAGCGTTCCATGACCTGGTGGCTGTTGTAAGCCTCGCCGGTGCTGTGGTCGAAATACAGCATGCCGCCCGCTTCAATACGGCCGCGTTTCAGGATCTCTTTGGGCGGGAAGTCGATTTGTCCCGCTTCGGACATCACGGCGAGATAATTGCCGGTTTCGACCGAACGTAGTGGGCGCAGGCCCAAACGGTCCAGGCGCGCGCCGACGCGGATGCCGTCGTAGAAAATCAATGCCGCGGGGCCGTCGTTTTTTTCTTCATAGAGGCTGAAATATTCCAGCATCGCGCGAACCTCGGGCGATAATGTCGTGTCGTTTTCCCAGGCGGGCGGCATCATCGCGAGCACCGCGGTGACAATATCCATATTGTCTTCGTTGATACGGCGGGACAGCGTTTGGTCCAGGCGGCCTGAGTCTGATTGGCCGCATGGGAAAATGACATGTTTATTGTTCTGGCGGGCTATCGCGTTTTCGCTTAAGCGGTTTTTCTTATCGGTGTTGAGCTCACCGTTATGCGCCATATAGCGGAACGGTTGCGCCATAATCGTCGCGGGCGCGGTATTGGTCGAAAAACGGGTATGGAAAAATAAGGTGCTGATTTCGTGATCGGTATCGTACAGGTCTTTAAAATACGGGATGACTTCAAACGAGTTCAGCCGGCCTTTGTAAACCTGGGTGCGTGAACTCATCGATAACGGATAAAAGCCATCCAGTTCAGGACGGGTAAAGCCTTCCACTTCAATGCCCAGCAAGGCTTTCTGTATATATTTTTCAAACTCATCGTGCGATGCGTCTTTCAGGTCGTCAGGGCGGACGAATACGCACTGCTTGATCGGGAATTGGGCTTTTAATGCAGCTTCATTAAGGACGTTGTTATCGACGGGAATAACGCGCCATAGGATAATCGGCAACTCCGCAGTTTTAAAATGGCGTTCAACGAGTTCCTGTGCCGCAGAATCATAGTGGTCGTGATCTTCCGGGAAAAAGAAATTGGCGACGCCGAAGCGCCCCGCTTCAAGCGTAGCTATCCCGGTGATTTTACGGAAGAATTTGAGGGATAAATCAATGTTAACGCCGGCCCCGTCACCAATGCCTTCCGCGCTCATGCCGCCGCGATGCGGTATCGTGCATAAGGCTTCATGGGATTTAACCAAAAGGTCGTGAGTTTGTATGCTTTTTTTGTGCGTGATAAAACCTACGCCGCAGCTGTCCTGGGAGAGCTCTGCGTTATAAAGCATGGGTTCTTGATTACCTAATCGGGAATTTTTGTTCATTGATACAGCCCGTTCTTCTAGTTGTGCCTTTACCCTGTTATAAAGAGTACGGCGTTTAGCGTCGTTTTTTTGTTGTAATGCGCGCAGTGTCGGTGTAAAACTCATGCAGAACCACGACGAACCTTTCAGATAAATTTCATTTAGCGAAACCCGACAATTGTAATACAGTCAGGCTTATCTGTCACATGGTGATCGTGTTTTAGTCGCGTGGCTTATGAAAATTTAGATTACTTGATAGTTGATTAATATGAAAGAAATTTTTGATGTCGTTGTTGTTGGTGGTGGCATGGTGGGCGCCGCTGTAGCCTGCAGCCTGGGTGGCAGCGCTTTGAAGGTGGCGGTTATCGAAAGTTCGCCGCCACTGCCGTTTGCTGCCGACCAGGCGCATGATTTACGGGTTTCCGCGCTCAGCATTGCGTCAAAAAACATCATGGAGACCGTTGGCGCGTGGAACGGCGTCGTTAATCGCCGTTATTGCCCTTTCCGGCGCATGCGGGTCTGGGAAAACGAGGGTGATACCGAGTTTTGCAGTGATGATATTAATTATCCCGAATTGGGCTATATCGTCGAGAACCGCATCACGCAACTGGCTTTGCTGGACCGTTTGCAGGATTTTGCCAATATTGAACTGATATGTCCCGCAACTATTAGCAATATCCGTTATTGCGCCGGAAACCTTAGCGAGCTGGAGTTGGGTGATGGCCGGATACTGGCGGCAAAAGTCCTGGTCGCGGCCGATGGCGGCCAGTCCAGGGTCAGGCAATGCGTGGGCCTGGGCGTAACCAGTTGGGATTATGAGCAGCATGCCCTGGTGATTTATATTGAAACGGCATACGGTCAGCAGGATATAACCTGGCAGCGTTTTGTGCCCAGCGGGCCGCAGGCGTTTTTGCCGTTGACCGGGCATTACGGGTCTATCGTCTGGTATAACTCGCCGGATGAGGTGAACCGTTTAAAGGCTTTGCCTTATGACGCATTGAAGGACGAATTGGTCGCCGCATTCCCTGATTGCCTGGGTCAGGTCAACCAGGTGCTGGGTACGGCGAGTTTTCCGCTACGCCGCCAACACGCCCAGCATTATGTCAAACCCGGTGTGGCCTTGGTTGGCGACGCGGCGCATACCATTAATCCGTTGGCGGGGCAGGGCGTTAATATCGGTTTGCTGGATGCGGCGGCATTGGCCGAGGTATTGCTTGAGGCGACTACTAACGGCTGTTTTGATATTGCCGATTTGGCCGTGTTAAAGCGTTATGAACGGATGCGCCGTATTGAGAATTTAAAAATGATGACGGTCATGGATGTTTTTTACCAGGTTTTCAGTAACGACATCTTGCCGGTGAAGCTTTTGCGTAATTTGGGCTTGGGGCTGGCCGAGCGGATTTGGCCCGCAAAAAATAAAGTGATGCGCGGTGCGATGGGTTTGGAGGGCCATTTGCCCAAACTGGCATTGGGCAAAAAGCTGGTATGACCCGCCGTAGGGCGCGCCGCGCGCGCCTTTTTCGCAGTCTTGGATAAATCTTATAATTTACCCCCTTGTCTGGCGCGCGCCGCGTCCTACGTTGGGAGAAACCATGCTTATTCCCTTAACACGGCATCGCATAAAGCCGGCAGTTCCGGTGCTTTGTCGGGTACCGGTTTTTTAATTGCCGGTTGTTTGGCTTCCGCCGAAAACCACCAGGCCAATCCTGCGTCGCAGCCGTCACCTGACGGCAGCGGTTCTTGGGCTACACATTGTTTATTGCCCGCCGGACATTTCAGGCGGACATGAAAATGGTCATCATGCTTCCACCACGGACGGATTTTTCTCAGCCAGTCGTGCGCGGTTTTGCGCTTGCAGAGTTCGCGTTTCACACTGGGGTTGACGAAAATACGGTCAACTTCAGGCATGCGCGCCGCCGCTTCCAGCACTTGTTCATTGGCCGATGACCATTGCGCGTAGTCGATGTTATCCGAACCGTCAGCCAGCACTGATGAGGCGTTCCAGGTTTCACGCTCATTAAAGCTGAGGATATGGTTTTCCGCCTGTTTTGACAGTAAAAACCAGATGTCCACATCAAGCCCGGTCTGGTGGCTGCGATGCCCGCTCAGTGTCGGTCCACCGCGCGCTTGCCCCATATCGCCGACCAGCAATACGCCCAGCCCCTGTGCGGCGGTCGCTTGCCCAAGGCTTTCGATAAACTGTTTTAAGTCAGGATGCCCGTAAACGCGATTCCGTGACAAGCGCATCACTTGGTAGCCTGCACCGTTAGGCGGCAAGGATACAGCACCGCTCAGGCAACCGGCGTTATAAGCGCCGATGCTCTGCGCGGTCGCATCGATTTGCGCGGGTTTGGTGACCATCGCCCATTGATTTGCATGGCATTCAATACCCGGCAATAACAGCGCGATAAGCCATAGGGATATCATTTTTAACACATCATCACCTGGTAAAAACACGGAAAAGAAGGCCGATTTTACACTATGAAGGGCTGGTTTGGCGTTGTTCATCCGGGATTTAACGCCATTACCGGAAGGATTTTCGTGATGCCTTGTTTTTTATAGGCTTTTTAATGACAATACCGGGACATCATCATGATTTCCACGATAAAACAGGTGACTCAAGCGGAGAATAATGCAATGGCGCAAGCTCATCAATTTGAAAGTATTTTCCTGACGGAAGCAGAGTATTTAGCGACAGAACCGGCTTCCGATGTGAAGCGCGAATATATCGACGGCCAGGTTTATGCCATGGCGGGAGCGGGGTATAACCATAATTGCATTTTGGCTAATGTCGTGCGCGAATTCAGCAACCATTTAAAAGGTACGCCTTGTGGCACTTTCGCGGCGGACATGAAGGTACGTTTGGGAAAAGATTACGTTTATCCCGATGTCCTGGTGGATTGCAGCAAAATGGCGGGCGGCGATTACTTCTCGACATCGCCGGTGATCATTGTCGAAGTATTATCCAGGACAACCCGAAAGATGGATACGACGACGAAACTGATACGCTACGCCAACCTGCCGTCCTTACAGGAATATGTTTTGATAGAACAGGATATTGTCTCTGTACAAGTGCTGCGTAGAAATAATGCTTGGAAATCGGAATATTTTTATCTGGGCGACAGTGTTACTTTTGAGTCGATAGGATTGACCTTATCGGTCGAGGAAATTTACGACCGCGTCGACAATCAAGAGATGAATGAATTCAGGTAGCCGCTTATTGTGTCCGGGAATTGAGCGTGTTGATGTCACTACCAGAGCCACGGATCAACACTGGTTAAGGAATGGGCATGAAACAACTTATGCAAGCCCCCGATGTTACAGTTGCCGTAACTTTCAGATTCTTGCCTGAAGCGCGTAGGGCGCCGCGCGCGCCTACTCCGGCGCGTGGATAATGTGCTAGTCCGTTGATGACGCGCGCAGCACAGCAAGGGGCTGAATAGTTAATATTGTTTGTGATCGGATGTAATTTTTTCACTGAGAACCATTTTCGAAAACCATATAATTAACCTGCACTCAACACCACTCTTTGGAGATATATCCTATGATGCGTCATCTTTTAAAAACAAGTATTTTATTTATTGTATTTTTAATAAGCAGTCCTTTTGCAACGGCTGAGGCGGAGTCGCTTAACGGGGCGTGGCTTACCGATAGCGGCGATTTATTGTTTATGGTTAAATCCACTAAAGGCAATGTTATTGCGATGGATGTCTCCGCCGAAAAAGAACTGCGCTATGTCTTTACGGGTTCGATAAACGGCGATCAATTGGTCCTGGAAACGCGCGATGGTTCGGCAAGCTTGAACGCCACCGTTTCGGGAGAAACACTGGACGGCGTTTTGACGGCGGGCGGTGATGCGCCGCAAGACATTAACGCCACGTTGTATTTTGCCTATAAAGGCAGTGCTTATGACGGCTTATGGAAAACGGACGCTGTGGAAGATTATCTTTTATATGCGACGTTAAAATTAAAAGGCGTCGTTACTACGGTGGTACCCTATTTTTCTATAAACAGCGACCAGAGCGTTGCATACAATGTCTTCATGGGCGTGCCGGCAAGCACCGACAGTAAAGGCAACACGGCTTTTGCCGGCATATCATTGCTCGATTACTCCATTCTTAAACTGGGTTTTGCTTCAGATGCAACGGCAGCCGCATCTTTAATCAAAGGCCAGGAAATCAGCAAATTCAATATCAGCAAGATTTACGCGGTAACGAAGAAATCCGGCGAATTTTAGTCACCACCCCGCCATCAAAAGCAATGGAATGCAGATGGCGCTGATCAGTATGATTACACAGGTTTTCCTGGATCATCCTGGAAAAACCAGTTGTTCGCCGTTTTAAGATTGCCAGTGCTCATCATAAGAAGCGCGATGGGCTGAATACTCAGCCCATCAAACTGGACAAGCGAATGATCCAGGCCTATTAAGCCTTTTAATAATTCAATGCGCGCTCGCCTCAATTGATTGTGACGGTCTTCGTCGCCGAGTTGTTGCTATAAGCGCCGTCTTTCTCGATCGATTCCGCGCTTCCCGAGATACTGACCACTCCTTTTGCCGATGCTTTTACGTTGACCTGTATTTGCTTGTTTGCGCCGCTGCTGATAGCGCCCAAGCGGCAGACGGTGACTATGCCTTTCACGCAACTGCCCTGGGCCGGGGTAACGGAATCCACAGTTAATGTTCCGGGCAGGTTAATGACGACATTGGTTTGGCTGGCGCTGGCCGGTCCCAGGTTCGCGGCGGTAAACGTGTAGCTGTATTGACGGCCTTGCAGGGCCGTATTCGGTGCGCTTACGGTCAGGCGGATGTCAGCGCTTTTTTGCTTGTTCGACAGCGTGTCGCGCAGGAACACATCGGTTACGTTGTCGGCATCATCGGCTGTTAAATCTTTGGCAGCGCTTTCAAATGACATAAAACGCCCGTCCGCGGATATATCCGGCCTTGCCTGGAGCAGCAGCGAATCGCCGGTGCTTTGCAGGTTTTGCGCGGTGACATTGATGCGGGAGGTCTTGCCGGTTTGGCGGTCATGGATAAAAGTATCCCAGGCGCCGTTAGTGTCGTCTGCAACCAGGTTAGAGGCCTGGGACATAAAGCCGACAAAGCGTCCGCTTGCGGAAATCGTCGGCATTATTGAGCTGCCGTCGGCATTCTTGGTTATTTTTACGCTTTTTTTATTAGTGCGGTCATAGACGAAAATATCTGCATTAAGATCGTCGGTGTCGTCCGCAACCAGCTTGCTTGAGCCAGAGGAAAATACGATAAAACGGCCGTCGGTCGAAATCGCAGGTTGCTTGCTGCCGCCATCGAATCCCGTGGCACGCACAGGCTGGCTGATTCGAGTCGTTACCCCGCTTTGGGTATCGCGCAGGAATATATCCTCGCTGCTGCTGTCGCCTGCGGCCAGGTTGTTTGAGAAAGAGCTGAAAACCACATAACGCCCGTCGCCGGAAATATCCACAATACCGTTGCTGACGCCGGTATCGGCCTGCGCGCCTGTTGATGAAACGCTGATGCGGGTCGTCTTGCCGGTTTTGCGGTTGCGCATGAATACATCCGACGCGTTGTTGGTATCATTGGCTACCAGGTTAGTTGCTGCCGAAGAAAACGCGACCGACTGGCCGTCGCCGGAAATGGCGGCAAAATGGCTTAAGTCATTGCCTTGCTCGCCGTCAGAGGCCTTGCTGATGAGGCTGGTTTTATGAGTGCGTACATCATGAATAAAAATATCGGCTACGATGCCATTGCTATCGTCAGTAACCAGGTTGGATGCCGATGAGCGAAACACGACATATTGCCCATTGGCTGAAATTTCAGGCGCGATGCCGACGTTATTAGCCAGCGGCGTCAGGTCCCGGCTGGTTCCGGTATATCGGTCATACAAAAAAATGTGCGGCAGAAAGCCGGATGTCCCGGTTAACGCGAGATAGCGCCCATCCCCCGAAAGTGAAGACCATGTCGTTGTTGCATAACTGTTTTGGTCGCCTGCCTTGCTGCCGATAGACAGCGTTTCTCCTGCCGCAAT
>SCST01000755.1 GCA_004299465.1 Methylovulum sp.
ACAACACCATCATCGGCACCGTTCTTTTATCCAAGCCGACACTTTCCGATGAATTGCGCCTGAAACTGACGGAGGAAGAAATTTCCGCATTTAATCTATGGCTGAATACACAACATAGAACGGATAGATTACGCGAAGAAATTGCGGCGCTGACGCTGGCGGAAACCATGTCACTGGCGGAGAAATGGTTCGAGCGCGAAAACAATTCGAGTACCGCGCATATCGCGGTACGGGATATTGTGTCCAACTGGCAGTCCCTGCGGAAAATCCTTGCAAACAAGGGACTGCTTGATTAAACAATCATGCCCTATAGACATAGGGTGCGAGTGTATTTTTAACTAGCAAAAAAGGTAATAAAATGAAAATAGCTGAAATTGTAGAACAGATCAAAGAAGCCAATCCTAAAACATTGGGTAAATTAACCGATGCCAAAGCTGCCAGAATTATTTCCGCAGCATTTGCAGAGGTTGGCAAACACGTGGATGCAACGACTGAAGGTGCTGTAAAAATACCAGCATTGGGCGCATTCGCAATTAAACAGGTCGAACGCGAAAAAGAAGGTCAAAAATTGACCGTCAAAAAAATATCATTCCGTGCGGCAAAACCAAAAGCCAAAGCAGAGAAAGTAAGCTGAAGCTAGTTTTTTAATTGAAGGCCGGTCGTGTAATACCAAGTGCGACCGGCTTCTTAGGCTGATATAGCAACGCCGCGTATAATTTCAGCACCATCAAATTAGTCTATAACAAGACGGAAAAATAAATCGTGCGGAAAACATCTTTCAAACCAACCCAATCCAACTCTAAGGAAAAATCGTTGCTCTCCCGTCTCCAGGCTCTGCTCTCACTTAATAAGAAACCGGCAAATCAGCAACAAAACGAAGAATTTCTCCCCTATAAAGTCCCGACCGAATGTTCGGCATTAATGTACCGACCGACTTTAAGCACGACGAATGTACTCGATTTAATCAAACAGCACCTTGCTAATCAACAGCCGCTGTCGCTAATCCGGGCAAATGACGGTGAAGGCGCAGTAATCGGTTATCCCGAGTTTGTTTCGAAACAACATTTCGAGAAATTCCTTAACTTATTTTTCGGCAAAAACAAACTCTCTGACGAGCAAAAAACCTTATTTGTAAGCGAAGTCAGGGAAGCGGTATCCAGTGCTGATGTCATAGGCGTCGCAGGCGGAAACCAGGTCACTCATTTCACCGTTACCCGAGCATTTTTTCAGCATTATGCGCTGGTATCCGATCATGCGCTTATCTGTAAATCCAGCATCCACAGAAACTTGCAGGAAGAAGAACTGTACAAGGATTTTTTGACCGGACTGGACGTCATCGGTTTGATCACCTGCCGGGATGTGGGCGATGTCCTGAAAGATACCTTTTCGATTAAGCGCGTGGTGGTATACAAGGTTCCCGAAGAAGCCGGACATGCTGATAACGCCGATGATGTTGCCAGACACTTCCCTGATCGATTCGAAGAGCTGAGAAACTCCATCATCGTGGAGAAGCCGGGAATGCTCTTCCTGGTAGGCGCCGGGCCATGCGGAAAGGTTTATTGCCGCTGGATTAAGGAGCGCGGAGGGATTGCCATTGACATCGGCTCAACGTTCGATGCTTGGATAGGCAAAGCAACACGAGCCTATATGTGGGAAAACAAGGATACAGGCAAAACCATGTCCGGCAAGTACCTGTTAAACGGGACACCATCCGAAAACAAAACCACCCCGGATACAGCAAGCAACAAATTTTACGCCGTATTTGAAAGCGCCGTCAGGAATGAGCAGGCGCTCAAGACTCTCAGAAAAAAACCGCTAAGCAGCAAAAACTACCTAATTTGTATAACCCCACGCTCGGGCAGTTCATGGCTCTGCGATGCCATCACAAAATGCGGTTTATTGGGCCGGCCCGGAGAATATATCAACAGTGAAGTCTTGCGCGGAGGAATTTTAAAGCGCACAGGCGCCGATAATCTTAGCGATTATCTCGACGCAATACGAAGATTACTCGCGACGCCAAACGGCATATTCGGCATGAAGGCAAGCTGGTTCCAACTAGCCATGATGCTGGAAGGCTGCTCATTGGAAGAGCATTTCGGCAAGCACCTGAAGTACATTCATTTAATCAGGGAGGATTTTGTGTTGCAGGGCATATCGTTATACTTGTCCGTCAACAGCAGCTACTTTCATTCGGTGCAAAAAAACATCACAGATGAAATGAAGCAAAAACACGACGGCTTGGAATACAGCGGTCCCGGTATCAAGCATTGGATAGACCATATCCTGAGGCAGGAATACGGTTTCGAACAGTTCTTCGCCGAACGCAAGATCAACCCGTTGAGATTGACCTACGAAATGATCATGGCAAGGCCGAGACCGACCATTAAGCGCATTGGTAAGCGCCTCGGCATTGATCCTGAATTGTTGAATAATAAAATTGAAGCCGGACATGTCAAAATAGGTACCGAGCGCAATCAGGAATGGGCCGACCGGTTCCGCGAGGAATATCCTAACTATGTTGCGTTCTGGCTTGAAAACCGCGGAAAAGTTAGGGACTGCGATATCAACAATTAAATGTCTGATGCGGGGCCGGCTATGCCGCATCGCTCAGCGTAAAAATCGTCACCCTATATCCCGGTGCGATACGTTTCCCCTACTTTTTAAGCGATAACGCATGGCGACAGAAACGGAAGAGATTGCAAGCGTAACCTCCGCTTACCGCATACGCACCGTCACCCAAAGCCGTTGCGACACCGGCCTCGATGCCTTGCGCTTCGGCCAATCGCTTGCTGGTTGCAGCAAGACGGTTGTCGTGCTTGGCGCGCCCCGTAGCGGCACATCAATGGTTGCCGGCGTATTAAGGTTAATAGGCGTCTTCATGGGCAGTGACCTCGATGACAAGCATGAAGACCGGGAATTCGCTTTTGCAACAGACAGTAATGGCAAACCGGCCGGCATTTACCAGTCGTTAAGCCGGTTATTCCGACTGAAAAAGGTTATTGACTCCCGCAATAAGGATTATGCTTTCTGGGGCTGGAAAGAGCCGTTATCGATAATGCTGCTCGGAATAATTGCCCCGTTTCTTCGCAATCCCCACTATATCGTCATCATGCGCAACCCTGTTTCCTGCGCATTAAGCGCAGAACATCACGCCGGACGCCCCGCGCAACGGGCAACCGGCAAGACGCTGGACAAATGCCGGCAGATCATGCATTTTATCAGCCGTAAAAATCGCCCTGCCCTGGTTGTCAGCTATGAGTCCGCGATTAAGCATCCCCGCCAGTTTTGCCAGGCCTTAGTTGAATTTCTTGGTGTCAGCATTCCCCAGGAACAATTATCGGCAGCCGAAAAATTTATTGATCCTGAACGGGGCTACCAGGAAATCATCACCGATCCCTGCATCGGTTACCTGGAACGCTTTGAAGACGCCGTCCTAGAAGGCTGGGCCATCGATTTCGAGCGTACCGCCCCGGTAAAACTCAGGATATTGGCCGGCAACCGGGTCATCGCCGAAACTTGCGCCGATTTGCCGCGCGCCGATGTGGCGGACACCTACGGACAGGATTATCTGAAAAGCGGCTTTTGCATCCGGCTGGACAGCGCAGAACTGCCGAATAGCGCTGTACGGGTTGTCTATGCCGATACCGGCCGCGACTTAAGAAACAGCCCGATGAAAATAGTTTAGCTACACTGTCCCCACCTGCCCTGCACATCAAATAACATTCAGGAATTGCAATGAACCCGATTTCCACGCTGTTTAATAATCCTGTACTCGATTTGGACCGGCTCCAAAAGGTCGAGGCAATGCCGGAGCCGCGAAGCCGGTATATTATTGCGATAACGCCGCGCTCAGGAAGCACTTATCTCTGCGATATAATGAAGAAAACCAGGCGCTTAGGCATTCCTGAAGAAATGCTCGGACTATTATCACTTCCGGGGAAGCTGAAAAACATTCCAGGCCGTACCCCCGATGAATATATCCGTAATGCCGTCCGCGTTAAGAAAACGGCAAATAATATATCAGGCCTTAAAGCCAGTTGGTTCCAGTTTCAAAATTTCACCGCCGCCATGCACGATCAGGCTTATTTGTCTGGCTTCAAGTATATCTATTTAACGCGGCGCGATCTTGCCGCCCAGGCGGTTTCCTTATACAAAGCAACAGCATCGTCGGTATTCCATAGCAACAAACAGCACAGCGAACAAGAGCTCAACCAGCTCAATGCGCTCGAATACGATTATGACGCGATAAAAAGCTGGTATGACCACATCGTTGTCCAGGAAAAAGGCTGGCAACACTATTTTTATAAAAACCGTATTTTCCCATTGTGCCTAAGCTACGAAGACATTGAAGACGATGTCCTCGTCGTATTAAAGCGTATTGCCGACTATATTGGCGTCAAGCCTGAAAACATTTCAATACCCGAGGAGCCCTCGGCATTCACGAAAATCAGCGACCACCGGAATGCCGAATGGTCGCGCCGTTTCACCCTGGAATACGGCTTGATGAACGAGGCTACAGCCGGATGAATGGCATCAATGCATAACAGGTACCCGGTGAATACCCCTGAGCGCCCGGCCGATAGCGGACCGACCGTCTACGTCGTCGAGGAACA
>SCST01000756.1 GCA_004299465.1 Methylovulum sp.
AAGGCCATCTGCCGCCGTTATTCCTGATTCATCCGCGCGGCGGGCAGGTCGATTATGCCCGCACGCTGGCGCCGTGGCTGATTGCCGGATTGCCGGTATACGGCCTGGGTGCAAGCGGTTTTCTCGCCGGGGAAACGCCGTTGACGACGATAGAGGCTATGGCCGCGCGTTACCTGCAGGAAATCCGCGCTGTCCAGCCCGAAGGCCCGTACCGTGTCGCCGGCTATTCTTGCGGCGGCATCATTGCCTATGAGATCGCCAATCAACTGCTTGGCGTTGATGAATACGTCGAGTTTGTCGGCTTGATCGATACCTATTGGGTCAATGAAACCGGTAGCGCCCCCGAGGATTTTGATGAATGCGCGTTTTTGTTTAACGAGCTGCTGAAAGCGGACAAATTGCCTGCGCCTGAAATTTTGGAAACCTTGAAAGCACAGGCGGCCTGCGCTGACTTCGAGACGATGTTAGATGATTGCCGCACAGCCGGCCTGATACCCGCAGATATTGACCAGGCGCTGGTCCGGCGCTATCTCGCGGTATTTCATGCCACAGACCAGGCGCTGAAAGCCTACACGCCGGCGCCGATTCCAGCGCCGCTGACGTTGTTTGCCGCGACCGAAGGCGATGCCGCGCGGGGTTGGGAAATGCTTGCAGGGCATAGCCTGCGTATCGTGCCGATAAGCGGGACGCACCTTGGCATCATAGAGCCGCCCCATGTCCGGCACCTGGGCGAGGCGGTTTCAGCGGCGTTAATAGCGGCAGCCTGGACAGGCGCGTAGGGCGTGCCGCGCGCGCCATCAACGCACTGGCACGTTACCCACGCACCGGAAAAGGCGCGCACGGCACGCCCTACAACAGGCAACTAATATTACTAAATTTTTTTGAGCAGGTGAGGGAATTACCTTGCCTGCTCGTTCCTTTATACACGCTTGATTCAATCATTGCGTAGCTGTTGAAAATTTCAAAATTATATGGGGGTTCAATGAAAGATGCAGTTATTAACAGGAATAGGGCTAAGGCTTTGGCGAAACGGAATTTATGCGCCGTTGACGGTTCGATGCAAAGTGGGCATCACCTGAAAAAAACAGCTTTGGCGACGAGTATTTTTATGCTGACGATGTTCAATGCTGTTCCTGGGTTTTCAGGGCCGAATGGAAAAACGTTTCATTTTAATATCCCTGCCAAGGATATGGCTTCGGCATTGCTCGCCTTTTCCGAAACGACTGATATTCAGTTGAGCTACCCGGCGCCTTTGGTTAAAGGCATCCGCGCCCGGCAGCTTTCCGGCAATTATACGGCTGAGCAGGCCTTGAATCAGTTGCTGGCGCCGTCGGCGATTGCTTACCGCTTCGCTGATGATAACGTGATCGCTTTACAGGCGACATCCCGGAAACCGGCGCAAACCCGTAGCGATCCGACGACGCTGAAACCGGTGACGGTGACGGCGACAGGACTGGATGAGAGCGAAGATACGCCATACAACACCAGCTACAACCGCAGTGAAGCTTCGTCAGGGACTAGAACCGATACGCCGCTGATGGAGACGCCTATCGCTATTCAAGTCGTGCCCAGGGCGGTGATACAGGATCAGCAAAGTATCCAGGTCGGCGATGCCATTAAAAATATCAGCGGTGTTTATCAAGGCTTAAGCTTCGGCGGTTTTGCCGAGCAATTCATGATCCGGGGTTTCAGTACCAACTTTAACAATTACCTGGATGGCTTCAGGTGGCCGGCCAGCCGCCTGACGCTGGCCAATGCGGAGCGCATTGAAGTCGTCAAGGGCGCGGCCGCCAATTTATATGGGCGTATCGAGCCCGGAGGCATGATTAATGTCGTGACCAAACGTCCGCAAGCAACGCCTTACTATGCGTTGGAGCAACAGTTCGGTTCCTACGACCTTTATCGCACGACTGCCGATGCGACCGGCGCCATCAACGCCGACGGTTCATTGCTGTACCGGGTCAACCTGGAATCGCTGAATAAGAATTCCTTCCGCGATTTTGCTTTTACGGACCGCATCTTTTTTGCGCCTTCACTGACCTGGAAAATCAGCGACCGCACCCAGCTTGACCTGGATTTCATGTATTCCGATGAAGACACCCAGGAGGACTATGGCGTGGTTGCCAGTACCGTGACGCATCGCCCCATTGATATCCCGATCTCGCGGTATCTGGGTGAGCCTTCCACCGACAAGAGCAATACCAAGCTCTATAACACCAGTGTGACCTTAGCGCATGCCTTTACCGAGGACTGGAAAGTGAAAGCCCGCTTCAACCATCTCAACAGGGATGTGACAGACCCGCAAACATTTCCGCCTCCCTTCGGTTTAAATGAACAAACCGGCCAGCTGACACGGTTTTTTTACGGCGCTAACTCGCAAAGCGATACCTATTACGGCACGGTCAATTTAACTGGCCGGTTTGTAAGCTGGGGTATCAAGCACGAGGTCTTGACGGGTTGGGAGCATTACAGCAGCGACAGTCTGCTGGATACCGTATTTGCCGGGGCGAATCCGATCAATATCTATAACCCGCAATACAACCCGGTGGATGTAGCCCAAATATATGCCACTTCCATACAGGATGGCACCCGTAGCTTCCAGGATAGCAGCGGCACTTATTCGAACGGCATTCATTTCCAGGACCAGATTACCTTGTTTGACAAATTGCATATCATGGGCGGCGGACGTTACGATTGGGTGACGCAGGCAACTGGAAACAGCAGTATTTCCGCGGCCGATGCGGCGGCTAACCGAACCGAGCTGAACAATGAGCGATTCAGCCCGAGAGTCGGCGTGCTTTACCGGGCCTGGGATTGGTTGTCGCTGTACGGCAATTATGTCGAATCGCTGGGCAGCGCAAACAGCGCTTTCGATGTTAACGGCAAACTCCTGGAGCCGGAAACAGGCGAACAGTATGAGGCGGGATTCAAGACCGCATTTTTTGACGAGCGCCTGACGTCCAGCGTAGCGTTCTACCAATTGACCAAGAAAAATATGGCGGTTGGCGTGCTCGGCACGCCTTATTCGGTAGCCATCGGCGAAGCGCGCAGCCAAGGCGTGGAAATCGACATCAGCGGGCAAGTGACGGACGGCTTGAGCCTGATCGCCAGCTACGCCTATACCGATGCCACCGTCACCAAAGGCAATAACGAAGGCAAG
>SCST01000757.1 GCA_004299465.1 Methylovulum sp.
GCGGAAATGAAGAAACCAAATACTTGCGCGCTATGCGCCACTTACCCGCAGCCGTGGTCGATGTTCTCAAGCTGGAGCCCGCGATTCAGGTATGGGCAGAGCAATTCGCAGGTAAGCGCCATGCCATCTTCCTTGGTCGTGGACTGCATTATCCCATTGCCCTCGAAGGTGCGCTTAAGCTTAAGGAAATTTCCTACATCCACGCCGAGGCCTATCCCGCAGGCGAACTCAAACATGGGCCGCTGGCGCTCATTGACCAAGACATGCCTGTTATCGCTATTGCCCCTAATGACCAACTGCTGGAAAAGCTCAAGTCCAATCTGCAGGAAGTTAAAGCAAGAGGCGGCGAGCTTTACGTATTTGCCGATGCCAACAGTAATGTACCAGAAACGGAAGGCGTACATATCCTGCGCTTACCTAACCACTATGGTGAACTGTCACCTATACTGCATATAGTGGCCTTGCAATTGCTTTCGTATCACGTCGCCTTGGTTAAGGGTACTGATGTGGATAAACCCAGAAATCTTGCCAAATCAGTTACTGTGGAATAATCGTGCAATTACTGACTTCCTTTTTTAATCTGAACCAATTTCTCAATTGTTTTCGATCGTTAGATGGACTTGCAAAACTACCTGACTGAGTCGTCCATGAAGCCTTCATCAAAAAAAGCTATGAGGGTGAGATAGTGGGGCATAACTCACTCGATTCAATTGCGATAGAGGCACGAGAAAAAACGCTTAAAAAGGAAGCTATCCAGAAAATAGCTGTAAAACGTGGCGGCCTTAGGTAACTCGCAACAAATACCCCCCCACCGTCACACACTCAGTGGCTGGATAGTTATACAATATTTTGGCAGTACCGGATGACGCGTTATCCGGTCGGCGATGGGTTGAAAAGCCTTTTTAGCTATTTTCGCGCCTTTTTTGTAGACAGTTTCCAGCACAATCCACCATCGGCTTGATCCCCTTCCAGGTCATGGATTTTGCCCATTCCAAGGTAATCTCCAGAGTATTTAACAGCGTCGCGTTCCAATGGTTTTCAAGAATTCCCCCAACACCGCTCGATAGGGTTATATTTACTGTGATATGGCGGGTAGTAAACCAGCACGATTTCAAGGTTATACTGATCGGAAAACTCGGTCAGGCGTTTCATAAACTGGGTTCTCTGGCTGGAGTTGTTGGGCCCGTTATCCAGGTTGATGACCCATTGCTTGATCGTAGCGTGCTTGTCCTTATTGCGTTCCCACCACAGTTTAAGGGCATCGACAATGAAATCACTGGTCTCAAATGACACGCCAAAGAGGATCGTGAGCAGCCCAGACATCACCTCCAGAATACCGAAAGGCACCAGCTTGGATTTAACGCCCAGGTCATGATCGTCAGCCTGTACCGGCTTTCGGCAACGCGATGTGCCACCACGCGAGGAGTCGCACAAGTCCACTTTGGCTTTGGTGTCGACTATTGCCGACAGGATAGCTATGTTGCAGCAATGACTTGGGTACGTGGTGGTTGTTTTTTTGCGAGTTACCTAAATTGGGAATTGCTGATTGCTTCTGGAGTATCAAACCCTTTTACGTTATCTTTATTCATGGCGCCCTTTTTTGCTGTTATGCGGTCTCGTTAATCTAATTTCAGTAGCGGTCGCCACCTTTGTTCAAGCCACCATACAGCAGATTTATTTATACCTCTCTGATGCATGGGGGCTTCTTTATCAGTTAAGGAACGAGCATGAAATAACATTGGCAATATAACGACTGCCCGTCCTTTCAGGACGCGTAATCGTGGTGTCCGAAAAAACATCTTGACCAACTTATTTCATGCCCATTCCTAAGTTACAAAATACCCAAAACGGTAAAAAACTTCAGGTAACGCCATGTCTTTTATTATGCTAGACACCGAACTGTTTCCCGCGAACTACGCTGTCGGTAGGCAACGCTGGCTGGAACAACTCACCGATTTACCTTATCACTTGCAATACTTGCCGTACCAATGCCCCGGCACCGGGCCGGATCATGAAGCGTTGATGACCGATACGGTCTGGATAGGCCCGGAAGACGCGGCCAGGGTGCTGGTGATTATCAGCGGGACTCACGGCATAGAAGGCTTTGCCGGCAATGCCGTCGAACTTGACTGGCTGCGCTTGCTGGCGTCTGGCGCTGTTGCCGTGCCGGATAATACCGCCGTGCTGATGGTGCATGCGTTGACGCCGTGGGGCTATGCCTGGCAACGCCGTTGCGATGCCGACGGCGTGGATTTGAATCGCAATGCCGTCGATTTTACGAAACCGTTGCCGGAGAATCCCGGTTATGAATTATTGCGCCCGGCGTTGTTTTTATTCGATGCGCAGCAACGGCAAGAAGCTTTTGCCGAGTTTGAAAGACAGCATGGCCGCGACGCATTTGAACGTGCAATCAGTGCCGGGCAATATACCGATCCGGCAGGGCCGTTTTATGGCGGCCAGGCGCCGGCGCACGGCAGGCAGGTGAGTGAAGACCTGATCGGGCGTTACGCCTTGCAGGATCGGGATTTAGCGGTCGTCGACCTGCATACCGGTCTCGGTTCGTTCGGTTACGGCGAAATTATCTGCGACCACGAACCGGACAGTGCCGCGACTGCGGTTGCCCGTCGCTGGTACGGTGCTTCGGTGATGTTGCCGTTGCTGGGTACATCGAGTTCGGTGCCTAAAAATGGCTTGATGGATTATGCCTGGCACAGGGTCATGAATGAGCGCAGTTGCTATATCACGTTGGAATTCGGCACGTTTCGTACGCATGAATTGTTCGAAGTCCTATTACTCGATCACCTGTTATGGGCGCAGGCCGGTAATGACGACGCCAGGCGCGAGCACCGCGAACTGATGCGCCAGCATTTTTGCCCCGACGATAGGGCATGGAGGGAAATGGTCTTGTTTCGCGCGCGCCAGGTGATCATGCAGGCGCTGCAGGGTGTGTCGTCTTGACGGCGTTGATCCGTCCCGGCAGGCTTGCCGATCTTAACGACCTGGTTAAACTCGAAAACGCCGGTTTTGTTACCGACAGGTTAAGCCGCCGCAGTTTCCGGCATTGGCTGACCACCGAGCACCGCGCGTTGCTGGTTGCGGAATTGATGCAGCGCGTGGTCGGCTATATCCTGATTATTTACCATCCCGGCACGCGCCTGGCCCGGATCTATTCCATCGCCGTGCTGCCCGAGCAAAGGGGAACCGGTGTCGCCA
>SCST01000758.1 GCA_004299465.1 Methylovulum sp.
GAAGAGACCCGGTGGTATGGCAGGACAGGGTTTAAGTATGGCCTCGACAAGTGGGCATACGGACTCTTTGATGACATCAGTTCAATAAACCCTCAACAAAACGCAACAATGAAAGCCACTTATTTTTTTACTGCTGACAGCACTGCCAATCACTTGTGTGGGACGGGGATTGAAACCCATCCCTAACGTTTAAATACACTGATAGGAAATCAAAACGTTATAAAACGGGTTACCAACCCGTTTCAAGAGGTGCCCCAATGTCATACCATTTTCATTATTAACTCAATCATGCACAAACTGCTCCCCACCCTAGCCCTGCTCATATCCCTAAGCGCCCAGGCCGAACCACGCGCCACCGGCGATTTAGGCCTAGTCATCGAACGCGAAGACGGCGCGGCATTAATCATCAACACCACCGGACACAAACAATTGGCGAAAATCGAAGGTTTGGGCGATTTATCCCATGCTTCGGTAGTGTTCTCCCGCGACCAACGCTACGCCTACGTTTTTGGCCGCGACGGCGGCTTAAGCAAGATCGACCTGTTGCAAGACCAGCTAGCCCGGCGCATCGTGCAGGCCGGTAACAGCATCGGCGGCGCGATTTCTCAGGACGGCAAGTTAATCGCCGTATCCAATTACGAACCGGGCGGCGTCAAAGTGTTTGCCGCCGACACGCTGGAACTGGTCGCCGATATTCCCGCCGAATACGCGCCCGGTAAACGCTCGAAAGTGGTCGGCTTGGTCGACGCGCCCGGCCAGCGCTTTGTATTCAGCCTGTTCGATGCCGGGGAAATCTGGATGCTGGACATGCGCGACCCGCACAAGCCCGCCATCGAAAAATTCAAAAACATCGGCAAACAGCCTTACGATGCGTTGATGTCGCCGGAAGGCCGTTTTTATATCGCCGGGCTGTTTGGTGAAAGCGGTTTGGCCTTGCTGGATTTATGGGACACCGCCGCCGGAGTCAGACGCATCCTGCCGAATTACGGCAAGGACGACGAAAAACTGCCCGTCTACAAAATGCCGCACCTGGAAGGCTGGGCGATGGCTGGCGATTGGCTGTTCGCGCCCGCCATCGGCAAGCATGAGGTGTTAGTCATCAATAAACAAGATTGGACATTGCACAAAGCCATCCCCGTCGCCGGCCAGCCGGTGTTTGTCATGGCGCGGCCCGATGCGCGGCAGGTCTGGGTCAATTTCGCGATGCCCGACAACAACCAGTTGCAGGTCATTGACGCTAAAGATTTAACGATCAGCACAACGCTTACGCCAGGCAAGGTCGTGTTGCACATGGAATTTACGCCGCGCGGCGAACAGGTCTGGGTCGCGCTACGCGATGACAACCAGTTGGTGGTTTATGACACCGCAAACTTGCACGAAATCACGCGCTTGCCCGCCCATCACCCCAACGGCATTTTTTTCAGCGCGAGGGCGCATAAAATCGGGTTTTAACGATGCTGACGGATTTGCATAAACGCCTGCTCAACGATTTTCAGCGTGATTTCCCGCTATCGGCGCGACCTTACCGGGACATCGCCGACACGCTGGGCGTCACCGAGGAAGACGTACTGTCCGCGTTCGATGAACTCAACGCCCGGCAATTCATCAGCCGGATAGGACCGGTCATCCCGCCCAATCATATCGGTGTCAGCATGCTTGCGGCGATGGCCGTGCCGCCGGAACAGTTGCAGGACGTCGCCGAGCGTATCAGCGCCTACCCGGAAGTTAATCATAATTACGAGCGCGAACACCGGTTTAATTTATGGTTTGTCGCGATTGCCGCCGATGCCCGGCATCTCAGTGACTTTATCCGCAGGGTTGAACGGGAAACCGGTTTTCAGGTGCTGCAACTGCCGTTATTACAGGATTTTTTCATTGATTTGGGCTTTCAACTGGATTTACAACATGCTGGATAGTCGTGACCAGCACTTGCTGGAATGCATACAACTCGGATTGCCCGTCTGTTCCAGGCCTTATGCGGAAATCGGCAAGCAATGCGAGATGTCCGAAGCGGAAGTCATCGCACGCTTAAGGTCGCTCAAACAACAAGGCCTGATTAAACGCATGGGCGTTATTGTCAAACACCAGCAACTCGGCTACCGCGCCAATGCAATGGTCGTCTGGGACATTCCCGACGAACGGGTAGCGCAGCTGGGCGGCCACATCAGCCGCTTCCCGTTTGTCACGCTGTGTTACCAACGCCCGAGGCAAGCGGAATGGCCGTATAACCTGTACTGCATGATCCACGGCAAAGACCGGGCCGTCGTGTTGCTGCAGCTGGAACAACTTAACCAAGCCTGCGGCCTTGCCGATTTCGACCGCCAGGTCTTGTTCAGCCGCCGTTGCTTTAAACAGCGCGGCGCTGTCTATCGGCGCGGCGCGACGGACAGTCCGCATGGATGACATCGACCGTAAGATTATCAACACCCTGCAAATCGCTTTCCCTATTTGCGAGTCACCTTACCGGCAACTTGCCGCCGAATTGCAAATCGGCGAAACCGAACTGCTGGACCGGCTTAAAAAATTGCTCGACAACGGCACACTAACCCGTTTCGGCCCCTTGTACAATGCCGAACAACTGGGCGGCGCACTGACGCTGGCCGCCGTTAAAGCGCCGCTAGAGCGCTTCGATGACATCGCCGGCATCATCAACAGCTTCCCCGAAGTCGCGCATAACTATGCACGTAACCATGAGCTGAATATCTGGTTTGTGATCGCCACCGAAACGCCGGGGCAAGTCGAAAAAACCCTCCAGGCCATCGCCCGGCAAACCGGCTTGAGCGTTTACAACATGCCGAAAATAAAAGAATATTTCGTCAACCTGATATTTAAAGCCTGATATGCTCGACGACACAGACCGCCGCATCATGCATGCAACCCAGGCCGGGCTGCCGCTGACACTTGAGCCTTATCAAACGCTCGCCGAACAACTGGACTTAACCGCCGATGAGGTCATGAGCCGTCTATCGGCGATGCAAGCCGGCGGCATCATCCGCCGCATCGGCGCGGTTCCCAACCATTACCACCTGGGCTATCGTTTTAACGGCATGACCGTCTGGGATGTGCCGGATGAACGGATAGACGAGCTGGGATTTCAAGTCGGACAACTGGCATTCGTCAGCCATTGCTACCACCGCCCGAGACATCTTCCCGAATGGCCTTACAACCTGTTTGCGATGGTGCACGGCAAAGACCGCCGGGACGTTGATGAACAGATACAACAGATTGCCGATGTGCTGGGCGATTGCAACCGTGGACATGATGTGCTTTACAGCACGAAGATATTGAAAAAAACCGGATTTCGCAGTCGTCAGGAATAAGCATGGAGCAAGTTCGGCAACGGGTAACGATTCAAGCCCTTGCTGTAGGGCAACTCGAAATAAATAAAATACACGATAAAATTTGGGGTTTATTTTTTGCGGGTTGCCCTACAGCAAGAAGCTGAATCTTTTTTGTAAGGTTTCCCGTTCTATTCACGACTCATCTGCATCGTAGATGCCTGACAGCGGAAATTCAATTGGCCGCTTTCCCGCTCATGCCGACGATAATTATAATGACAGCATTATTGTTTGCGGATAACAATGCTCGCACGGCAATCCTTGACACCATGAACGATAAGATCACCGCCGTTAAACAAGCCCAAAATCTTTCTGCCGACTCAAGGTTGCGCTGCCGGCTTTAACGGCGGCTTTTAATTTTAGACACCAGAGGTAAACCATGACGACCACTATCGAAATCAGCGAATCCGTCCGCCATTACTACGGACAGGTTCTGCAATCCAGTAATGACCTGAAAACCAGCGCCTGTTGCAGCATCGACTCAATACCCGGTTACATAAAAGCCCTGCTGGCAGGCCTGCACCCGGAAGTCCTGGAACGTTTCTACGGCTGCGGCTCGCCGCTGCCCCCGGCATTGCTCGGTAAAACCGTGCTGGATCTGGGATGCGGCAGCGGACGCGACTGCTATCTGCTGTCGAAACTGGTCGGCCCGACGGGACGCGTGATCGGTGTCGATATGACGCTTGAACAACTCGAAGTAGCCATGCGTCACCGCGATTGGCATGCCGAGCGCTTCGGTTACGCCAATGTTGAATTCCTGCACGGCCATATTGAAAATCTTGCGGCCATCGGCATTGAAAACGACTGCATCGACGTGGTTGTCTCCAATTGCGTCATTAACCTGTCGCCGGAAAAGCCCAGGGTGCTGGCAGAAATCTTCCGGGTGCTGAAACCCGGCGGCGAATTGTATTTTTCCGATGTTTTCGCCGACCGGCGCATTCCCGCCGCATTACGCCAAGACCCTGTTTTACTCGGTGAGTGCCTGGGCGGCGCCTTGTATTGGGAAGACTTCCGGCGCATTCTCTACAAGCTCGACTGCCCGGATGTGCGCATCGTCAAACAGAACCCCATTAGTCTTGACGACGCCGAAGTCGCCGCCAAAATCGGCATGGTCAAATTTCGTTCGGCCACTGTCCGCGCCTTCAAGCTGCCGCTAGAAGACCGTTGCGAGGATTACGGCCAGGTGGCCTGCTATCTCGGCAGCATCCCTGAACACCCCCATGCTTTCGACCTGGACGACCATCACCATTTCGAAACCGGCAGGCCGTTGCGGGTCTGCGGCAACACCGCCGACATGCTGTCCGCCAGCCGCTATGCCGGACATTTTCAAGTGTCGGGCGATAAATCCCGGCATTTCGGATTATTCGACTGCACACCGGGACCACAGGGCGAATCGGCGGCAACAGGCGGTTCATGTTGCTGACAGGAACAACGGCAATGACGGGTCCTGTATTTACCGAACAAAACCTGGCCGCACAGCGGCCGGTGCTGTTCCGCTACGCGCTACTGCAGTTGCGTGACAGCGAATTGGCCGACGATGCCGTGCAGGAAACATTACTGGCCGCCTTACAATCGGCCACGAACTTCGAGGGCAAAGCGGATATACGCACCTGGCTGATCGGTATTCTTAAGCACAAGATCGCCGACCACTGGCGGCGAAGCGCCCGCGAAGCCGTCAACCAAGCGCTTAATCCGCCTGATGAAGACGACGACTTAAGGGATGACGGCGATTTTTTCATGAGCGACGGCCACTGGAACGGCGGTCCCAAAGCGTGGAGCGATCCTGAAGCCGCATTGAAGCGGCAGGAGTTTTGGACGATCTACGAGACCTGTCAAGGCAAACTGCCTTCGAAAATGGCCAAGGTCTTCATGCTGCGCGAACTGGTCGGCCTGGAAGCCGATGAGGTTTGCCTGGAAACCGGGCTCACCGAGGCAAATTACTGGGTCACCATGCACAGGGCGCGGCTCAGGCTACGCGAATGCCTGGATATACACTGGTTTAATACTGAAAAAAAGAAGGACTATCATGCGTAACTGTCGCGAGATTACCGCCCTGGTGTCCCAGGGATTAGATAAGAAATTGAATAGGCGTGAGCGTTTTGCGGTGTGGTTGCATGTATCGATGTGTTCGAGCTGCCGGAATTTTCAAAAACAGACGCTGTTTATCCGTAAAGCGGCGGGGCATTACACCGACCACCTGAAAAGCCGGCTGGGTAAAAAATCCTAAATCCCGGTATACGGGAATAGCATATAGACGCTCTGCCTAAGATCTTCTTCGGGCTTGTTCATTGCAGATAATAAAATCCGCTACCGGCATAACTACCGGTAGCGGAGGTGATCACTATGGGCGGTCTAAATAATCGCCTTAATGGAAGGAGAAAATCGCCGACTCATGATGAGTTGGATCGAACTGGTACAAACGAAGCCGCCTGGAAGGTTCGAAGTTCATCGTAAAGTCGATTTTATGCAAGCCCGGCGTACCGTCGACACCCGCTTCCGGAATGTTGATCATGCCGAATGGACCGCCGGCGTTGATCCACCATTGGAAACGGCCGAATGTAAACCAGCAACCTGAACCGCCGATATCCTTAGTGGATTGGAACTGGTTTTCCCAGCCGCGCGCACCGCCGAAATCAGCGCTCATGTAACTGTGCGGGAAATGATCGCCGTTCAACAACGTAAGCTTGAGATTCTGCCCACGCAGTCTCCATTGATCCAGGTTAGCCAAACCGCCGCCTTTTTTCTCGCCATATATCGTATTATTGACATAGAACAGCGTTATATCGGCATTCGGATCAGCCTGGACACCGCGCGGTAAGCGTGTGCGGTGAGTCCAATCGTCCAGTGCCGCTGAAGCCTCATCCATCAGGGTGCCGATTTCTTTTTCATCAGCTACCGGAGTTCCAGGCGTTACAGCGGTATCGTTCGCATAACCGGCAGCTTTACGCAAAGCTTGCCACATACGTTTTTCAGGCGACAGTTCGCCGATCTTCGCGATAGCGGCCAGCTTGTTTTCAACGCTTGCCGTTGGCGCAATACCGAACACATCCTGCTCCCATTGCACCAAGGTTCTTGGTTCACCGTTGGTGTTAGGCAATTTTTTGCCGGCGTTTTCGGTCACTTGCGCACGCGGAGGATGCTCGCGCCAACCCCAACTATAAGACAGGTTGTAATATTTGCCTTTCGGCATTTTCATCTTGAAGATATTCCGTGTTCCATCCGTCATCGGGAAAAACGTCGTATCCATACTGGTATGCGGCATGGGCGGCATGCCGACAGGACTGAGAGCAGGATCATCAAAATACATCACCATCGGCGCAAAATCGTCTTCGCCGCGATTCAATACATCCACGGTATAAGTGATCGTAAAAGGAACATCCTGGACTTCGCTGACATCGATGAATGCTGCGTCGGCTTCAATATGGCTGTCGAACCAGATTTGATGGATATTCACGCTGCGCGTAACCGGATCCACCTTCTTAACCTTTTCCGGACCTTTATAATGAAGCATGGCAATACCGCTGTATGCGCGGTTCTCAGCCGGATTGCCTTCTAAAATATCCAAAGCCCGCTGGATCAATTTCGCATAACTCAAATTCTTCTTGCCTTCTTTGATCTGCTTACCGCTTTTAAGCAATTTGAAGATATGCTGCAGGTCATCCGTGGGAGAAGTCTTGAGGATGCTGCTGACT
>SCST01000948.1 GCA_004299465.1 Methylovulum sp.
TATCATCTTTCAGGAGATCCTGGGACTTGACCCTGAGCAGGCCACAGAACGGCTCGACGCGGCCGAGAAGGCCCTTCGGTCGCTTCAGCTCCAAGCGAGCGGGAGTCTGTTGTCGGTCGGCCTATCGCCCCACGCGCCGTACAGCCTGTCCGAACCGCTTCTGCTGCGCTGCGCCGAACTGCTGCGGCGATGGCGCCTCCCGGCGACAATTCACCTGGCCGAATCTCCAGAGGAGGTGGCGTATATCGGGCTCGGGCTCGGGTCGATCGCTAGTGAGCTGCTGCCCACCGTGGGTCGGCATTCGCCATCCCATCGAGTCTGCGGCGAAAGCCCGGCCGCGTTCCTCGAGCGAGCCGGCTTGCTCTCGGAGCGGCTACTGGCTGTCCACGGGGTGCATGTGGGGGGATCCGATCTCGAGTTGCTGAAACAGCGAGGAGTGGCACTGGCCATGTGTCCCAGAAGTAATTACTACCTCAACGTGGGAACTGCTCCCCTCTCCCGGTACCTGGCGTCCGGACTTCGAGTCGGCCTGGGAACCGATTCACTGGCCAGCAACGAGACGCTGAGCCTTTGGGACGAGATGCGATTTGCGCTCAACCACTATAATGGAACGGTGACGGCGCAGCAGATTGTAACAATGGCAACGCTCGGCGGGGCTACTGCGCTCGGCATGGCCGGGGTCGTCGGGTCGCTTACGCCCGGTATGCGCGCAGACCTCATCGCCCTGGCTATCGATCACCTCGACGAGGCCAACCCGTATGGCTCAGTGGTTAGTCAGGCCTCGGCTGACAAGGTCGTCTTGAGCATGGTGGAAGGGAAGATCGTGTATCAACGCGAGGGAGCGGAACGGTGAAGCCGGCACTGGGCAAGGTGGCATATATCAATTGTGAGCCGGTCTATTACGGGATCGAGCAGGGCGTGATTCCGGCAGAATGCCGGATCGTTGAGGGGACTCCTGTCGAACTGAACTCTATGCTCCGGGCGGGAGATCTTGATCTGTCAGTCATTTCCGCCATCGAGTATGCGTGCCATTCGGATAGATATCTGATCCTCCCGGACCTGGCGATCGGCTCGGATGGCCCGGCTGAAAGTGTCCTGCTCTTGAGCCGGGTGAAGCCATGTGACCTCGATGGGAGACCGGTCCACCTGAGCAGGGATTCCCTTACATCAGTCTTCCTGGTGAAGCTCCTGCTCTCGAAGGCGTTCGGGGTGAGGCCTCGGTTTCTGCCTGCCGAGGCAGAGGCGACCGACTCGCCCCAGGAGGATGTTGCTGGGGTCTTGATGATCGGGGATCCGGCGCTTCGGGCGAAGGGGCAATTCCCCTTCACTCTTGATCTGGGCCAGGGGTGGAAGGAATTGACGGGTCTGCCGTTTGTCTTTGCCGTCTGG
>SCST01000759.1 GCA_004299465.1 Methylovulum sp.
AAATAATCGACGACGGCGTTTTTCCGGTACATGCGCTCGACGTTTGCCATCGACGCGCTGGGAAACAGAATGTCGGTCGCCTGTACGTCGCCGCGCAAGATACCCGGCAACTGCCTCAAACAGGCATCGACCAGGTTGACCGAAGTTTGCAGCTCGGCATCGTCGAGATAGCGCTGTTTATGCTGGTCCCAGGCCTGCCATACCGCATCGCCGGCTTCCGGCTCTATCGCCACACTGACCAAGCCGTCGGCGCATTGCAGATAGCCGCCGCTTTGCAGTATCCTGAGGCATTCGTCCCACCAGCGCCGATAGCGTTCCGTGATACCGGCCTGTTGCCTTAAGGTGTCAGGGTCTTCCGCGACGCCTGTTTGAGAAAAAATGCCCAAGGCCCGGATCTGCACAAACAGCAAACCGGTCATCCATCCATCGAGTTCCTGCCAGTTAATTGATTTCATGAGCTTTTCTGTCGCTTTGTTATTGTTGTTATTGTTCATGCCCTCTCCATAAAACATGTGCGCACCTGCTCCGCAACCTGGGATTAAATCGATACATAATCTACCCTCTTATGGCGCGCGCGGCGCGCCCTACTCACCAAACTCATTCCTGTCGTCGTCAAACGCGATGTTATCGCCCCAGTTTTCAGCATACCATCCGCGTTTAACCAGTCGGTGAAAGCTTGAATACGGCCAATCCCTAACCTTGTCCACCCATCCATGTTTAACCGGGTTCCAATGGATATAATCCAGATGCCGGTTGAAATCGGCTTCATCACGGATCAAATGATCCCAAAAGCGATGCTGCCAAAGCGTGCCTTGTTGCCGTTCGCGCCCGTGCGTTCAACCATTCCGGGCGGTTCAGCCGTTTCCCGCAAGATTGCGTAACAATCCGTTTAATCTTGCTCCAGCGTGAAGAAAAATCCGTATCGTCCGGCGGCAATTGCCAGATGCAATGCAAGTGATCGGGCAACAGCACCCAGGCAATAATATCGAAAGGCTGGTCTTGCCGGGTCAGTTGAATCCCCTCGCGCAATGCCGCCCGGACATCGTCATCAATCAGAAAGCGTTGCCTGCGGAACGTAACCACCGTGAAAAAATACATCCCGCCCGGTAAATAAACACGCCGATAATCCGACATAACATCATCCGTAGGGCGCGCCGCGCGCGCCAAAGAGGTTAAGGTCAAGTATGGTGTTATTCCTAGCCCCGGAGAAGGCGCGCACGGCACGCCCTACTTCGCCTCCAGCGACGAAGCGGCATAACGCGGCAGAAGCAATTGCTCCACCATGTCGGTTACCACGCTGGCGATATGCACAAGCTCTCCCCACCGAGCCAGCTTTTCTAATTGGGTTGCCGATATATTCAAATAACCAATTAAGAAAAACTGTACTGAGGGATCTTGTGCCAACTTGGGCAGTTCAACCATTTGCTTGATAATCGCGCTAATATCCTTGTTATTCAGGTTATCAACCAGCTTGACGAAAAACACGGCCAGCGCAGCATCAGGATTGACAGAAGAAAACTGAGCCACAGCGGCATCCATTGCAGTCACCGGCAAATGCCCACCCATTGCGACCATGTGCAGCATATCCAAAGCAACCCTGAACATGCCGTCATTACTGGTAGCGTCGGCGAAAAAGCCGATGTTCGTGCCGGGTTCGATAGCCACGTTGCTGATCTTGATTTTCTGTTTCGGCCCGATAAAGCGCGGCAAAGCATTGGGAATCGTCGCGAGGGTTGGCGTAACCGTCAACTCGTACCAGCGGTTATAAAGATTTTCCAGCACAATATCGACGGTCTTGCCGTCCGCGCTTTGCTTGTCGATAGACAGGATCACCGGCGGACAAATCGCCAGCACGCCGTTGTCGCAATCGCCATATTGCGTGACCAATAACAGCTTACGCACCAACAGCGTCTTTGCCGCTTGCCCGGTGGCTGTAGTGATCTGCACCGGATAGCGGATGCCGGTCGGCAGCGCCGGGATTTTGATTCTCAGCCTCTGGTCGCTCCAAAACAGCACCGGCGCGTCTATGCCGCCCACGGTGATTGTGCTGCTGTTCTGTTGAGCGCCAAAATTGTAACCATCGATCACCACAGTAGAACCTACCGCGCCGTTGCCGGGCAGCAGCGCGGAAATCACCGGCTGCACCGACAACACCTGCAACGGCGTGGACGCCTCGCCGAATACCGTGTTGACCGTCAGCGTATGCGAACCCGGCAACAAGTCGGAAATCGTGAAGCGGATAAAGGTATCGTTCCATTCTGTAGCAGCAACCGGATTGCCGTCGATGCGTAATTCGCCCGGCAACGGACCGAAATAGCGGCCCGAAACGACGGCGGCATTGCCCGGCGCACCCTGCAACATGGCGGAGCTGATTACCGGGACATGGTTGACGGCAAATGCGGCTATGCCTTGTAATTCCACGGAAGTGGCCGGAAAATTGCCGGTGGCTTTTAACGCGGCTTTAAAAAAGCCTTTTTGGGTGGGAGCGAAACGGACTGTGATGTTCTGGCTTGCGCCTTCCGCCAGCGTGAACGATGCGCCGGAGACTATGCTAAATGGAGCGGTGGTGGCTAAGGTGCCGGTTAGTGTGCGGTTGGCGGTGTTTTTGACGGTGAAGATGCGGTCGATGACCGTGCCGGGGGTTGCTAGGCCGAAATCTTGGTTGTTTGGGGTAATTTCGAGGTAAGACACGCCGAACTTCAGTAGAAATGCATCCCAATCACCGTTGTAATCCGCATCCCAGGAAATAATCTTCGGGTCGGTGGTGGTAGTGGGAAAATCGGACGTGCTTGTAGATCCCGTAATATAGGCATTGCCTAAGCCATCAACAGCAATGCTATGAGCAATACCTTCTTCGCTACGCAAAAAATTTCTACCTAAACAAACAGAGTATGAAAGCGATTTTCCAGTGGAAGTAATCTTTGAAATAAAAGGAAGCCATGTTATTCCAACTGAGCAATTGAGATTAGAAACGCCTTTTTGAGGAAAATCTCCAGAGCTTGTCCACCCTGCAACATAAGCATTACCAAGGCTATCTATAGCTATAGCCGATCCCGATTCTTGTACATTCCCACCCAAATAAGTTGAATAGAAGACCTGTTGACCGTCGAAGCTCAATTTGAAAACAAACACATCTTGTCCACCCAGCAAGCTTGAATATAACGCGTTTACCAATGGAAAGTCTGTAGAAAAAGTCGTACCAGTTACATATGTATTACGAGCGCTGTCTACGGCGATACCGTTGCCAGCTTCGCTGTCACTACCGCCAAAATAGGTGGAATAGCCGACATTTTGCCCATTGCTACTGAGCTTGAACACAAAGGCGTCGCTTCCACCCCAAAGGTTAGGATACTTAGCATTCACTATGGGGAAATCGGAAGAGGACGTCTCCCCTGT
>SCST01000760.1 GCA_004299465.1 Methylovulum sp.
GTTTTATTAAGAATGGTCGGTTTCTCAGCCATATTGGTTACTCTGTCAGGTCATTATTTTAATATAACCCACTCTTATGATTAATTGGAAAAAAATTGACACTGTATTGCTGGATATGGACGGCACATTACTGGATTTGAATTTCGACAATCATTTCTGGAAAGAATTTGTCCCGTTAAAATACGCCGAATTACACGGCTTATCTGTTCATGCGGCAAAGCAGCAACTGGTGCCGCTGTTTAAAAGCATGGAAGGCAAACTGGAATGGTATTGCCTGGATTATTGGAGTGAAACCTTACGACTGGATATTGCCGGATTGAAAGCCGAGCTATCGGAATTGATAGCCGTATTGCCCCATGTCGTCGAATTCCTCGATAAAATGCGGCAATCGCCGAAAAAAGTTTTGCTGGTGACGAATGCGCATCGTGACAGCCTGGCTTTAAAAATGGAAAAAACCTGTTTACAGCCGTTTTTCGATGCGATTATCAGTTCTCACGATATGGGCGTGCCGAAAGAACAGGCGAATTTCTGGGAATTATTGCAACAGCGGCAGGCATTTGAAAAACAGGCCACGCTGCTTGTGGATGACAACCTGGCGGTATTGGATTCAGCGCAACGCTTCGGTATCGGCTACTTGATTTCCATCAGCAAACCGGACACCCGCTTACCCAAAAGAGACATCACGAATTATCCTGCGATTGAGGATTTCCGGGAGCTGATGGACGGGCTTTAGGCGCCCTGTCCTTACGCGGATCGGCGTGTTTGCCCTGATAGCCTGTTTTAGCTTTTGCGGGCTTTTTTTCCGGCATGATGACCTCTGCCAACAGCGCTTTGGGAATGGCCTGGACCGGGATTTTCTGGCCGATATAGTCTTCAATATCCGGCATCGAATAGGCGTATTGCTCACAAATAAAGCTGATCGCTACGCCGCTGGCCCCGAAACGCGCAGTCCGCCCTATCCTGTGCACATAATCTTCGACATCCTGAGGCAAGTCGTAATTAAAAACATGCGAAACATCGGCGATATGCAGGCCCCTGGCAGCGACATCGGTCGCGATCAGCAAGGTAATGCGGTTTTCCTGGAAATCGTTCAGCAGGCGCTGGCGTTTATCCTGCGGTACATCGCCGCTCAATGCAGCCGTTTTATAGCCATTGGCATTTAATATGTCATCCAGCAATTCGGCACAACGCTTGGTATTGACAAAAATAATGCTGCGTTGCGGCTGGTATTGATTCAGGATACCGAGCAGCAAGGGTATTTTTTGCTCGTTAGCCGGGCAAAACGCGCTTTGCTGTATCGACTTGGACGTGACTTCTTCGCTTTCTATGCGTATCAGCACCGGGTTGTTCATGTGCTCATAAGCCAGCTCGGTCACCTTATAAGACAAGGTCGCCGAGAACAGCATGTTCAAACGCTGGTCAGGCGGCGGCATACGCCGCAATAAATAACGGATGTCTTTAATAAAGCCCAGGTCGAACATACGGTCCGCTTCATCCATGACCGTTACTTGCACGTTATCCAATGTGAACGCGTTTTGCCTGTAAAAGTCGATAATACGCCCCGGCGTACCGATAATAATATCGACATTGGACTTAATTTTATCGAGCTGTTTTTGGTAATCCGTACCGCCGTATATCAGCGCCAGTTTCAGGTTAAGATACTTGCCCAGCAATAAGGCATCCTTATGAATCTGGATAGCCAACTCGCGCGTGGGAGCAAGAATAATCGCCCTGGGATTTTTGATGCGCTCGCTTTCGTCATTAAGCAAATGCTGGAACATTGCCAGCAAAAACGTTGCCGTTTTGCCGGTACCGGTTTGCGCCTGCCCGGCAATATCCTTGCCTCGTAACGACAACGGCAAGGCTTTATCCTGGATTGGCGTACATTGATTAAAACCTGCATCGCTTAATCCGTTAAGAATGATGTCAGACAGTTCGAGATTGCTGAAGCGCGTTTCTGTTAAATGTGTATTTTTCATGGGCTATAGCATAACGTAAAAAACAGATTTTTTAAAAGCAAAGCAAATCACCAAGAGCCGTCTAAAAATTGATTGACTACAACCATTAACCTCCCTATAGTCTTAGCCTTTTAATTGTTGGAGAAATAGTGTGAGCGACTCAGTCCTTCATGTAAGCGATAGTGAATTTAACGAAACTGTTATTAAAGCAAACGGTCCTGTATTGGTTGACTATTGGGCTGAATGGTGCGGACCTTGCAAAATGATTGCCCCTGTTCTGGATGCGATTGCAGAAGAATATGCAGGCAAATTAACGGTTGTAAAAATCAATATAGATGATAATCCACAAACGCCCCAACATTATGGTGTCCGCGGCATTCCGACACTGATGCTGTTTAAGGACGGCGAAGTTGAAGCGACTAAAGTCGGTGCGTTAACAAAATCAGAACTTGCCAAGTTTATTGACAGCAATATCTAACACGCCCCCTGCTCAGATCTGTTACAAAAGGTTGGACGGGTCTGAGTGCATCAGTTATACTTATCCGGTGCGGAAATCTACGCACTCACGCATATCATCCGATAGTACACCCCTGACATTAAATCCATCCTACGCAAGTAGTTACGGCGTAAAGCCCTAACCGCTTTCCTTCGAGTTATCTTTTTTATGAATCTTACCGAGTTAAAACTTAAACAAATCAGTGAAGTTATTGATATCGCCGAGTCCCTTGGACTTGAAAATGTTGCCCGATCACGCAAACAGGATTTAATTTTTGCCATCCTGAAAAAACAGGCAAAAGCAGGTGACGATATTTATGGCGACGGCGTTCTCGAAATTTTACAAGATGGTTTTGGGTTTTTACGTACACCCGGATGCTCTTATCTCGCAGGTCCCGACGATATTTATGTCTCCCCCAGCCAAATCCGCCGCTTCTCGCTGAAAACAGGCGATACCATCAGCGGGAAAATTAGACCGCCAAAAGATAATGAACGTTATTTTGCGATGCTCAAAGTTGAACAAATCAATTTTGAGCCTCCTGAAAATACCAAAAATAAAATCTACTTTTCAAACCTTACGCCGCTGTTTGCCAAAGAACGCTTCGTGCTCGAACAAGGTAACGGCACCAGCGAGGACTTGACCGGACGCATCATCGATTTAATCGCCCCTATCGGCAAAGGCCAGCGCGGCCTGATTGTATCGCCTCCGAAAGCCGGCAAGACGATGATACTGCAAAGCCTGGCACAAGCGATCGCCGAACAGAACCCGGAGTGCTATTTAATCGTATTGCTGATCGACGAGCGCCCTGAAGAAGTGACTGAAATGGAGCGTTGTGTACGCGGCGAGGTTATTTCCAGCACCTTCGATGAACCGGCTACTCGCCATGTCCAGGTCGCCGAAATGGTTATAGAAAAAGCCCGGCGCCTGGTCGAACACAAACACGACGTAGTTATTTTGTTAGACTCGATCACCCGCTTGGCCAGGGCTTATAATACCGTCGTCCCCTCTTCAGGCAAGATATTGACCGGCGGCGTTGACGCGAATGCGCTGGAAAAACCCAAACGCTTCTTCGGTGCGGCACGGAATATAGAAGAAGGCGGCAGCTTGACGATTATCGCCACCGCACTCGTAGATACCGGCTCAAGAATGGATGAGGTTATCTACGAAGAATTCAAAGGCACCGGCAATATGGAACTGCACCTGGACCGTAAAATTGCCGAGAAAAGAATTTACCCTGCCATTAATATCAATCGTTCAGGCACCCGTAGGGAAGAATACCTGGTTGATGCCGATACCCTGCAAAAAACCTGGATCTTGCGCAAGATCCTGCAACCTATGGATGAAACGGCGGCTTCCGAATTTTTGATAGGCAAACTTAAAGACTTCAAGACCAACGCCGAATTCTTCGATTCGATGAAGCGTTAAGCTATCGGGACAGGCCTGGCCTGCCGAGTCGCCCGGAAAATGCCTGCCCGGTGTGTCAGGCGACTTCCAGGCAAAGCAGTAATACCGCAAAGCCATCGATTACCCATAATGTTTTCGGCAGCTCCAGGAAACGCCCTGTGGCTATTTTTACCGCAGTGTACATAAACAGCCCCCAAATCAGCCCCTGGGTGATCGAATAAGTCAATGGAATCAAGGCCATCGCCATAAACGCCGGGATGGCCTCGACGAAATCATCCCACGCGATCCGCACCGCTGCCCCCATCATATAGACGCCGACAATGACTAATACCGGTGCCGTAGCTATGGCGGGCACCAGTTTTGCCAATGGCGCAAAAAACATCAACGGCAAAAACAACAATCCAGCAAACACCGCTGTTAGGCCCGTACGACCGCCGGCTTGTACACCGGAAGCCGATTCAATATATGCTGTGCCGGGGCTGGACCCGAACAAACCGGAAAAAATGGTCGCAAAAGAATCGGCTATCAGCGATTGCTCCATGCGTCGGGGCTCACCCTTTTCATCTTTCAGATTGCCCGCCTCGGCGACGCCGACAAAAGTAGAAATACTGTCGAACATATCGGTAAATAATAAGCCGAATGCCGCAGGAAGCACCGACCAATGCAAGGCGCTAAGCAGGTCCAGTTTGAACACCGTGCTGAAATCCGGTGTAGAGAGCAGTTTCTGCATGCTGACCAGGCGCGGGTTACCGAAATTCACCGCCGAGGCATCGCCATACCAGCGCCCGATCGGGTACGCCAATAGCGTCGTGACGAACACGCTCAAAATCAACGCTCCCGGAATTTTTTTTACGGATAGGATCGCGGCGATAAATAACCCCGCGATAAACGTCAAGGTGATGCTGTTTAACTCGCCCAAGCCGATAAACGGCGTTTTCACGACAATAAAGCCGGCGTTAAAAAAACCGATCAACGCAATAAATAAGCCGATGCCGGCCGCGCTCCCGAGTCGTACACTGGAAGGTATCGCCTTCAGGATAAGGTTCCTGACGCGAAACACCGACAGCAGCAAAAAGATCACACCACTCCAGAACACCGCACCCAGCGCGGTTTCTACCGGGATATGCTGTTTCAACACGATGGCATAAGTGAAATAGGCGTTAATACCCATGCCGGGGGCCACCAATATCGGGTTATTGGCATACAAACCCATCGTCACCGAAGAGAACACGCAGACCAGGACAGTCGCCGTCAGCACCGCCTCATAAGGCATCCCGGTCTGGCTCAACAGCGCCGGATTGACAACGACGATATACACCGAGGCGATAAACATCGTACCGCCTGCAATCAATTCGCCCAGAATCGTTGTGTTATTTCGTTTCAATTGAAAAAACGATTCCAGCATGTCATTTACTCCGTTCGGCACTCATCCAGTCACGCTGCAAAGCCGCCAACAACTCCCCGTCTTCCAACTTCAACAATGCTGAAAACTGCGCTTTTTCAGCCCTGTCAGCGAGCACATACCTGCTTTCCAGGTAGTTCTTTAGCAACAGGTCGAGTTCCAGCATGCCGCGCCTGCATTGCCATTTTAACCTGGCGAGATCTTTCATAAGGCCATCAACCCAATTGTCTTTTTACCAGCATTTTCTTCGTTTCAGCAATGGCTTTAGCGGGATTCAAACCCTTGGGACAAGTATCAGTGCAATTCATGATGGTATGGCAACGATACAATTTGAACGGGTCCTCCAGTTCGTCCAGCCGCGCTCCGGCATTCTCATCGCGGCTGTCGGCAAGCCAACGGTAAGCCTGCAACAATACCGCAGGTCCCAGATAACGCTCGCTGTTCCACCAATAACTGGGACAACTGGTTGAACAACACGCGCACAATACGCATTCGTACAGACCATCCAGCTTAACGCGCTCCTCGCGGCTTTGCAGGCGTTCGGCATCGGCCGGGGCGGGCGTCTGCGTTTCTATCCACGGTTTTATCGACGCATATTGCGCATAAAAATGCGTCATATCCGGCACCAGGTCCTTGACGACCTGCATATGCGGCAACGGGAAAATCTTGATGGTACCCGGATAGGCGTCAATGGCTTTAGTACAAGCCAGGGAATTTTTGCCGTTGATGTTCATCGCGCAGGAACCGCATACGCCTTCGCGGCAGGAACGGCGAAAAGTCAACGTAGTGTCGATGTCATTCTTGATTTTCAGGATGGCATCCAGCACCATCGGCCCACAATCATCCCTATCCAGCTCATAGACGTCTATGCGCGGATTTTCGCCGGACTCGGGATTCCAGCGATAGACTTCAAAACGGCGGATGTTGCTTGCACCTTGCGGCGCTTTAAAGGTTTTGCCTTTGGTTAACACCGAATTTTTGGGTAATGTAAATTCAGCCATTAGTAAACCCTCTCTTTTGGTGGAATAACTTCAACATCGTCTGACAAGGTATATAAATGCACGGGCCGGTAATCGATTTTTACTTTATCGTCAATCAACCAGGTCAAGGTGTGCTTCATCCAATTGGTATCGTCACGATCCGGGTAATCTTCCCGTGCATGGCCTCCGCGACTTTCCTTACGGTTACCCGCGGCGTTAATCGCGACATTGGCCTGGGCCAAGAGATTATCGAGCTCCAGTGTTTCAACCAGATCGGTATTCCAGATCATCGATTTATCGTTTATGCCGACATCGGCAAACGACCGGCTGATGTCCGCCATTGCCGTTATGCCTTCATCGAGCGTGCTTTGGGTCCTGAACACGGCAGCTTTGGCTTGCATTGTACGCTGCATCGACAACCTGATTTCAGACGTGCTGAGCTTGCCCGAAGCATTACGGATTTTATCGAAACGGGTGAGTGCTTTGTCGCAGGCGTCTTTCGCCAACGGCTTGTGTGCCGTACCGGGTTTGATCAATTCGGCGCAACGGATGGCCGCCGAACGGCCAAACACCACTAAATCCAGCAATGAATTTGAACCCAGCCGGTTCGCCCCGTGTACCGAAACACAAGCCGCTTCGCCGATCGCCATCAGGCCCGGCACGACTTTATCGGGATTATCGCCGTCCAGCGTCACGACCTCGGCCTTATAATTGGTAGGAATGCCGCCCATGTTGTAATGTACGGTAGGCAAAACAGGAATCGGCTCCTTGGTCACATCGACGCCGGCGAAAATTTTCGACGTTTCGGCGATGCCCGGCAAACGTTCGTGAATAATCGCCGGATCCAGGTGCTCGATATGCAGGTAGATATGGTCTTTGAGCTTGCCGACACCACGGCCTTCATGGATTTCAACCGTCATCGCGCGACTGACCACATCGCGTGAAGCCAGGTCTTTCGCCGATGGCGCGTAACGCTCCATGAAACGCTCGCCTTCCGAATTCGTCAGATAACCGCCCTCGCCCCTGACGCCCTCGGTAATCAGGCAACCCGCGCCATAGATACCAGTCGGGTGAAACTGGATGAACTCCATATCCTGCAACGGCAGACCTGCACGCAACACCATTGCATTGCCGTCACCCGTCACGGTATGCGCCGATGTGCAGGAAAAATAACTGCGCCCGTAACCGCCGGTCGCCAGCACGCTGACCTGCGCCTTAAACAGGTGCAGTGAGCCGTCGTCGAGACACCACGCCAGCACGCCCCGGCATTCGCCGTCCTGCATGATCAAATCCAGCGCGATGTATTCAACGAAGAATTCCGCATTATGCTTTAAGGCCTGTTGATACAAGGTATGCAGGATGGCGTGGCCGGTCTTGTCGGCAGCCGCGCAGGTGCGTTGCGCCTGGCCTTTGCCGTAATGCGTCGTCATGCCGCCGAACGCACGCTGGTAGATTTTACCGTCAGCGGTGCGGGAAAACGGCACGCCGTAATGTTCCAGCTCTATCACCGCAGGAATCGCCTCGCGGCACATGTATTCAATCGCATCCTGGTCGCCCAGCCAGTCCGAACCCTTGACGGTATCGTACATATGAAAGCGCCAGTCGTCTTCGCCCATATTGCCCAGTGCCGCGCTGATGCCGCCTTGCGCCGCGACGGTATGGCTGCGCGTCGGAAACACCTTGGTCAGGCAGGCCGTCTTCAGGCCTTTTTCCGCCATGCCGAAAGTCGCGCGCAAGCCTGCCCCGCCGGCGCCAACCACGACGACATCATAAGCGTGTTCGATAATGTTATATGCTGTAGACATGGCTTATCCTATTGTTGCTACGATACGAAACACGGCGAGCAACGCCGCCAGCGCCAGAAACCCAAAGACCAGCTTAACCGTCCAGACGCCGACGATTTTGGCACCGTCGGGGGCGACATAATCCTCAATCACAACCTGTAAACCCAAGGCCGCATGGTAAAAAGCCGCCACTATCCAGGCTGCGATACACACGGTATTAAACGGCGCGGCCAACCAGTCCACGGTTTGTCGGTAAGGCGCCGTCAGGCACAAATCCACAAATACGATCAGCCAAAAAGACAAGGGAATCAATGCCGCCGCGGTAACGCGCTGCATCCACCAGTGATGGGTTCCGGCTTTCGCTGAACCTAATCCGCGAGCCTTGGCTATAGGCGTTCTAAAATCCATAATACCCCCTTAAACGATTATCAACGTGGCGACCGTCAGCACGAATGACGCAAGCAGCTCTGCCAAAGCGTAACGATTTAGGGTTTCAAGCTCAAAACCTCGCCCCGCATCCCAGATTAAAT
>SCST01000761.1 GCA_004299465.1 Methylovulum sp.
AAGGCGTCGTCGAAAATGCCGCCCATCCCGAACGGTCTGTGGGTTTCATAATAGCGTTCGATAAACCGTCCGATAAGGAACGCGGTCCGCTGGTCATTTTCTTTGCGTGCTTGTTCAAGACTGTGTTGCAAGCGCAAGAGGCTCATCGAGTTGAATTTATCTGGATCGCCATTTGCTTCGGAATAAACCTGATAATACACCCAGATCGGTTTCTGCCATTTCGCTTGAGCCAGTTTAGCGCAATGACGCAGTAATTCGAAATGCTCGATATTGTCCAGGGTTTGGCACAGCAATAGCGACAAATCTTCGCTGTAGTCTTGTTGTTGCACTGATTTTTTAATGACGGGTTTGATTTTTTCCAATGCCTTGTGCAGTGTTTTTCGGTCAATATCCTGTTCGTTGTAGTGTTTAATAAGCTGAAGTAAATGCGCCAGCCCTTGCTCCGACAATAACTGGTCTTTGATCGCCGGCAGTCCTTTCAAAAAGGCGGCAACCGGCAAATCCAGTAAAAGCGCTTCCATAGCCGCCTGAAAATGCGCATTGACCGGATCTGCATTGAGTTTTTGCAAGGCTTGCGTGATGACAACCAGGCCTTGTTTTTTGTCTTCGGACAAAAACTGGAAAAAGCCCCGCATGAGCTGGGCTTGCATTTGGAAACGTTTATGCAGGCTCAACTTTTCCGCCGCCTGGATTTCCTTGTCCACTAAATGAAACTTCTTGGTTTTTATCAAGCGGCGGGCATGTGCCAGGTGACTGCTGAACAGCAATTGCTTGGCCAGCGTGTTGACCGGGTCAATTTTTAATAAAGCCTCCGCATACTGGGCGGCTTTCTTAAAGGCTTTGCTGCGCCTTGCCGCCTTGATCGCGAAGATCAGGAATTCGACATCTTGCGGAAATTGTTTGAGGCTTTTTTCCAGCCACTGTTTGTGTTCGGACGGGTCGGGCTCATGCTGATCATAATATTTCAGTATTTTCAAATAACTTTCCCGGTCGCCGGGATCGTAATTAAGGCTGTCAACCAGCAACTCAACAGCTTCTTCAGGTTCGGCCTTCTTTGCTATATGTCGTTGAATCAGCGCTATTTTGTCAGCACTTTCAAGCTCGTGGTTTTTTAAAAACCTTAGGCACTGACGCCAATAGTATTCAGCATCCTCGCTGTTGTTGTCTTGCTCAGATTGCAATGCTTTTAATCGGTTTTGATCGAAATCATTGATGGCGCCGAAATGTTTAACATAGTCTTTGCGTCCTGCCGGATAACTTGCGAGGGTAGCGTAACAAAACCCTTGCGACGCTTCGGCGCCGAACAGCGATTGATATTGAATAGCCAGGTTGAATTTTAATTTGTCGGATAAGCGATCGTTTTGCTTGTGCAGTGTTTCAAGCAGCTCTGTTTGCTTTTTACTGAAGCCTTTTGCCTGAACAATAATCTTTCTTTGATTGTGACTGCATTGCAGGATCAAGGGAACGAAGGCTTCCCCGTCGCTCATATAGGCCAGTAAGGCTTGGGCGGTCGGATGATACGGTGATTCAGCCAAAATTTTAGTTAACAAACCGTGCGCCTGTCCTGCCGAATCGGGGAGCAGGACGAGGGCTTTTATTAAACTGCGAAAATCCCGGAAAGCCGAACGAAACGGCAGTTTTTTTAATGCCGCATCAAGCTTATCCGTTTGGTTCTCCCGGTAAGCGGTCAGTGCTTCCCGGACAAGACCCAAGTGCATCATGAAAGCGGCGTCTTGCGGCAAAAGCGCCTGAAATTCAGGATGAACGGTAATAATATTCAATCCTAACAGTGCCGCAAGCTCAGGATAGTCTTCATCCAAATCTGCTACGGATAATTGGCTAAGACAGGTTTTTATTTTGGCCGTGTTGTTCGTTGCTAATAGCCACAAGATGTAATGATCCCTGCTTTCCGGGGAACAGGGAACTTGTTCGGCATAATTTTCCCACAAAATGATCGCTTCTTTCAGCATCCCTTTTCCGGCCAATGCCCTCGCTCTTAATAAATAACATTGCGCCAACTGCTGACGCCACTGCCCGTTGTCAGCACTTTTTAATAATTCTTTATACAGGTCGCCGGCTTCTTTATATCGGCCGGCTGTGAACTGGGATAAGGCTTGTTGTTCAAGCGCATCATTCTTTGTTGTTTTAAGAGGCGAATTGCCAAGTAAATTTTTTTTCATCACGAATATTAAGGGGCGGAAAAGATCACCTTAAGCCACTGGACAACATCATGTTTTTTCTCCAGCAAGTCCTAAGGGCAAGGAAAATCAGGGTTATTTTAAGGTTGCGACAACGCAGCGCTGCATGACTACTTGGCTTGGCACGATCAGGTTGACGGCTTTTACAGTCTTGCGTATATAAAAAACCGAAAACCTAAGCATTCAAAATATAATTATACCCCATAGATTTCCTTGTCAGAGAGTTTTGAGCGCAACTCTGCAATGCCAGACCCAAAGCCTGCGGCTTGCCGAGCGACGGAAAAACGCATGACAACGGTATCGATCCATTGGTATAGTCCTGGGCGGCGAGACATAGCGGTTACTCCGTAAATAGATGTTGACGACACTTATCAATTTAGCGCAACTCCATGTCTCGTTACACTTTTTAAAAACCTACACTTGTAAGCCGGCCCGCC
>SCST01000762.1 GCA_004299465.1 Methylovulum sp.
AGGAACCGCAGAAAAGGTAGGGCAAAAAATCGATAAAGCAACTGAAAATGCCGAGAAAAAAATTGAGCAAGTAACAGAAAAAGCCGGAAAAGAAATTGAAGGCGCGAAGGAGTCGGTCATCGATCAATCCGAAACCGCTGGAGAATACATCGATGACTCGGTAATTACCCTAAAAGTTAAGGCGGCAATTTTAAATGACTCCTTACTTAAGGCGTCCCAAATTGAAGTGAATACTGTTAATGGCGTAGTCAAGTTAAGCGGCACAGTGGATTCCGAGCAAAGCCTCAGCAGGGCGATGGAAGTGGTCAATAGCCAGAAGCATGTAAAATCAGTGCAAACTGACCTGATTGTTAATACAGGTATACGGAGTAAATAATAATAGCTTACGATTTATTACTGCTCTGGGCATTATTATGCTGGAAAATCAGCGCCCCTAATCTTTAATTTATGTGCGTTACCGTACCGACTGTGTGCAATTTTACCTGTATTGTTTTATCCAGAGTAATGGGGAATATGATTCCTCGCTCTGGTTATGGCTATGTAGTCATGGCTAACACATCAGGAGACACTTATGAACAAAGATCAAATAAAAGGCCGGGTCGAAGAAGCCAAAGGCAAAGTCAAGGAAGCCGCCGGCGTAATATTGGATGATGCGGGCATGGAGATAGAAGGAAATATCCAAAAGAACGTCGGCAAGGTCCAGGCGGGCTTCGGTGATCTCAAGGAAGATATTAAGAAAGACAACTAAAACGAGCATTGCAGAGCTGTATGCGAATCCAGACCGATTGACCTGCTACCCAGCCGCAACAAGATGCTCTCAAATCTTTTTCACAGAAGGTAAACATGAATCTCGCCGGTTATGGGCAGGTACCGCTTTGACCTTCGGCTATGCTTCATATGTTTATCTGTGGTTTATAACGCCGTCAATTGACGGCCTCTTACGGAGAAGCAAACATGCTTGAAACTTTAGCGATCGTCCTGATTATTCTCTGGGTATTGGGTTTGGTTTCCGCGTACACACTGGGCGGGTTCATTCACATTCTGTTGGTTATCGCAGTCGTCGTGATCCTATTGCGTGTCATTCAAGGCCGACGTATCCTATAACGGCACTGGAATGTGCTCAGACGATTTCCGTCCGAAGAATATACCCACACAAGCTAGTCTTTTTCCCTATTTGTCGCTTAGGGCGTCCTGCCTTTCGCGACCCTTGTCCATCCATGGACATCGTCTGCGTTGTAAAAAAGGGCTGTGCGCTTCATTTTTATGCCTCGGCAACTGCTCCTGCGTTGCCCTACCTCCTGCGTCCATGCAGTCGTCGGCAACTGCTCCTGCGTTGCCCTACCCCCTGCATCCTTGCAGTCGTCGGCAACTGCTCCTGCGTTGCCCTACCCCCTGCATCCTTGCAGTCGTTGAAAATAAATAGAAATCCTGCACAATTCCGGTATATTCATTCTTGAAAATCGCTTTATGCAACACGGCGCGCTTGGAGTCCTGGCTTATCCAGAACTCTTCTGGACGTGCCGCACCGGTCCTAACTTCAAGGGCATCATTTAAGAGGATGAGACAATATGGGCGCAGTCAAGATTGTAGCAATCGTGCTGATCATAGCCGGCTTACTGGGGCTGGTGTATGGTCGTTTCAGTTATACCAGGGAAACCCAGGAAGCCAAATTAGGCCCGTTGGAACTGTCGGTTAAAGAAACACAGACAGTTAATATCCCTGTCTGGGCCAGCGTAACGGTGATAGTGGCTGGCGGAGGACTCCTGCTTTTTGCGAGCAAGAAGGGCTAGGAAATTGTTATTTGTTAAGAAGCTTTTAAGCCATGCTATAAGAAGTATCGATCATCTACAACTAACTATTCAGGAGAAGTGTCATGTCTAACCATAAAAATAAATATACTTTAATAATGTTTCTTATTACGGTGCTCACATCGGTTGTTATCGTTTCTTTGTCGCAAACAGCAACTGCAAATGTCTGGCCTTCAGCAAGCTCTATGGAATTGATTAAATCTTCCTGTCAATCCGGTCCGGAGCAATACCAGGAACTCAGCCGATTAAAGAAGGAAATCACCGCTGCCGATACGGTCACGCAGGCGCGTACAATGGCGCTTGCTCCTACTGACGATGCCCTTGGCGCATTGAAGAATGCCCGCAGCATAATGCCGTTCAGCAATGACCTGCGTTCGGCTGAAACCCGTCTTAGTGATGCCCGCTCACGTATCGTAGTGGCATCCTCCCAAGAACAAGTCGCCGATGAATTCGACGGCATGATGCTGGCTGGGCTTGATAATGACAGTGTAGCCAGGGTAAGCACCGGTGCTGGAAATTGCAATTACTCGACAGGCGAAACCATTGCCATTGTGATCGGTTTGATTCTTGGAATCATCCCCGGCCTGGTTTTGCTTGTAGTGCTTTGTTGATGCTTAGGAATGAGCATAAATTAATTTCGACAATAAGGCGATTGCTGAGATAAATTTAGCCAAAAATAAGTCTTTCCAAGCCTGAAAATGATTGAACCCTATTCAAAAGAAATTGAAGAACAAATGCAAGAATTGTATGGCCGCCTCTCCGAAAAAAGCAGGCGATTATATGCAGGAGTTGAAGCGTTAAAACTGCCCCATGGTGGGGTCAGTTACATTGCCCAACTGTTTGGGTGTTCGCGCGATACGGTTGGGCGAGGCATCAAAGAGCTTGGTGAAGCCGAAACACTGACCGGAAACAGCAGTAGGTAACCAGGGGGCGGTCGTAAGCCTTTGCTTGAAAAGCGCCCTGATATTAATGACGTGTTTTTGCGGCTCTTAAAAGAACATACCGCAGGCGATCCTATGGATGAAAAAGTCAAATGGACCCACTTGACGTGTGCCGAACTCGCCAAATTATTAGCCGAACAAGGTTTTAAAGTGAGCCGTAATATCGTCAGGAAATTATTAAAAACGCATGGCTACGTGAAACGTAAAGCGTTAAAAAAAAGTCTGCCGGCGGGCATGTAAACCGTAATG
>SCST01000949.1 GCA_004299465.1 Methylovulum sp.
TTCTTTGGCCCTGAGAACGAATTTTTCATCTTCGATGATATTCGCTGGGGTTCCGATATGAGCGGCGCTTTTTACAAGATTGATTCCCAGGAAGCCGGCTGGAACTCTGAAAAAGTGTATGAAGACGGCAACATCGGCCACCGTCCCGGCATTAAAGGCGGTTATTTCCCCGTTCCTCCTGTCGATTCATTCCAGGACATGCGTTCGGCCATGTGCTTGACGCTGGAAGAATTAGGCATGATAACTGAAGTTCATCACCATGAAGTGGCAACGGCCGGACAATGCGAAATCGGCGTAAAATTCAATACGCTGGTAAAAAAAGCCGATGAAGTCCTGGGCTTGAAATATGTCGTTGCCAACATCGCCCACGCTTACGGCAAAACAGCGACCTTCATGCCTAAACCGATGGTAGGCGACAACGGCAGCGGTATGCACGTCCATCAATCATTGGCAAAAGACGGCGTCAACCTGTTCTCTGGCGATTTGTACGGCGGCCTGTCTGAAACCGCGCTTTACTATATCGGCGGTATCATTAAGCACGCGAAAGCATTGAATGCGTTCACCAATGCCTCAACCAACAGCTACAAGCGCCTGGTTCCAGGCTTCGAAGCACCGGTTATGCTGGCTTATTCCGCGCGCAACCGCTCGGCTTCTATCCGCATACCATTTGTCAACAATCCTAAAGGCCGCCGTATTGAAGTACGTTTCCCGGATTCAACGGCAAACCCTTACCTGGCATTCTCAGCGATGTTGATGGCAGGCCTTGACGGCATCCAAAATAAAATCCATCCCGGCGAAGCGATGGATAAAGACTTGTATGACCTGCCGCCGGAAGAAGAAAAAGCCATCCCGCAAGTTTGCCATGCCTTCGACCAGGCATTGGACGCACTGGACAACGACCGTGACTTCTTAACCCGCGGCGGCGTCTTTACTGATGATGTGATCGACGGCTATATCGAATTAAAAATGCAGGAAGTCACGCGTTTGCGCATGAGC
>SCST01000763.1 GCA_004299465.1 Methylovulum sp.
CGGCGTTGTAAACGGTCGAGGTTTGGTCGCTGAACACCACATCGCCCCCCGCGCCCAGTTGGAGATCGCCCGTTCCGGTGCGCACCGTGACGCCTGAACCAATCGTCAGGTCTTTTGCTGCGGCCGTTGCACTGGACTCGGCGCTGCCGAGGTCCGCTCCCGCCGTTATTTGATACGACCAGGACTCCCCCGTTTGCAGCATATCCTTGACATTGACAAAGCCAAGCAACAGGCCATCTTTAAAGCCATCGGACAAGGAACTGTTCATTGCCAGGTTGCCGCTGGCGTTAATGCTCAGCACACCGGGCAGGGAACGCAAAGCCGATGACCCAGGCTCACTGTATCGCCAGTCCACCAAGTCCCATTTACTGTTCAATGCCAGGTCACCGGTATAATCAATCTGTACGCCGGCGCGCAGGCGAATGCCCGCACCCAGGTCGTTATTGACGTTCTGCATAGTCGCAGCCGTCATATACGCATCCGTGTCGGCTTTAATCTTATCGATGTCGCTGCTGTTAATTTCCCCGGCAACGCTAAAATCCGGGTTAGTGTATTTTTTGACGCCTTCGGCGTAAAACCTGCTGTAGCCTGGTGATACCAAATCGCCGTTATCGGCAAAAACAGCCGCTTTTTGCGCATATCCCTGCACAGTGCCTGCAATAGCCTGAATATTGATGCCGTCATCGGCGCCATCCTGGTCGCTGTCAACGCGCAATGCACGCAAGTTCACCTCGCCGCCGCTTTCCTGTGTTGCGCCGCTGACATCAATCAATGACCCGCTTTTAATATTAATACCGCTACGGCCATCTTCATCATTATCCACCGACGACAAGCTTACCTTACCGCCCGCGCTTCCCTTTGCCGTCAGGACTGCGCCATTTTCCAAAGCGATGCCGTCCCCGGCATGCAGGCTGATCGCACCGCCTTCAGCGCCGTCGGCATCAAGCCTACCGGATAACGACATTGAGCCTTTATCCGCAACCAGCGTAATCGCATCGGCCTTTATGGATTGCCCTACCTGCTGCACAATGTCGGCGTTGCGGGTGCGGAAATAAACCGAATCGGAAATACCCGCTGTTTGCAACGTGTTCATCAGGCTATCAAAGCCCCTATCGGCACTGAAACCTGAGATATCCAGCTCAGCACTGCCTGAATCGGCGCTGATTTGCCCAGACAGGTCAACCGTCTGTTCCAGCGCCTTCAACACCAGTTTACCGCCTTTAGCCTCACCCCCGCCGGTGCTCAATCCTAATGTCGACCCTTCGGCCAGGACAATTTTACCGTGCTCGGCAAGCGCGCTGAAAATGCCGCCCGGCGTGTAATCGAGCGTATCGGCAAAATTAACGGCTCGCCCGGCGAGGTCAATATCAGCCTGCCCACCGACGACGACATCACCGGTCAAGGCCTGCAATCCTAAAGAGCCTGAAGGCATCAGCACACGACCGTTAAAATCGATAGCCCCCGCTTTCAGGTTAATCGCGCCGCCCAGGCTGATGGATGCGGGGATGACGGCATTGCCGTTCCCATTCACATGAATGCCGTGGCCTTCAGCATTAATTACCAGCTCGCTGCCACCGGTCGCCGTTATATATCCGGCGGCCAAATTCAGGTCGCTGCCGACCTGCAGCTCGCCATCACCATCAGCGTTAAACGCCTCCGCGACATTGAGGTTTACGGCTTTGAAACCAGCCATGCCGAAGCTGCCACCACCCTGGATATGGTTTTTAGCCGACACCTCCAACACGCCTTGCCCCGTCGCTGGCTGCGTCGCAACAGCGCCTATCGTGTTTTGCAATTGCAAGGTGTTCGCTTCCAGCTTTACCGCTTGCCCCGCGGTGCTGAAACCTGAGAAACCGGCCCCATTAATCACTAAACTGTCAAAGGTCATTGCCCCCAGGTTCCCGTTGCTGTCAAGCTGGCCTACATTACCGTAAAAATTGACCGTATCCCGGCTGCTTAAAACCAATTCGTCAACAGCAAGGCTATGCAGCTTTTCATTGGACAAATTCAACGCGCCGCCCGATAGGCCCGCCACTTCGCCGATATTAATGGCGTTTGCGCTCAGGTTCAACGAACCGCCGTCCATCTGTATATTACCGGTCAATGTCGTCGACTTACTCGCATCCAGCAGCATCGATTGCGATGACACCAAAGTCGCACCGTCCTGAACCAGCAATTCACCGGTATCACCCGGTGCGGATACTCTGTTCAACGTGACCTGGTCATCGGCGGAAACTCTTAACAAAGCCCCATCGCCGTTGATGTTGAATTGGCTATTCCCGGTATTGACGCTGCCGGCGGCGCTCAATACCGCACCGGCCCTGACTTCCACCTTATCTTTCGCCGCCGCAACCAGATCGGTTACCAAGACCCGCGCATCGGTATCGAACACCACTTCCGTCGATGTGACATTTAAGTCGGTTGCGCCGGTCACGCTATTATTGCTGCGTCCCCCGCCCAGGAACAGGCTGTCCACGCCTAGATGACTCAGGTCATCGGCCAATACTTCCAAGACGCCTTCGGTCGGCGTTGCGCTGAAATCCTTGACGATTTTCAGGCGGTTTGCCGCAATATCCATGCGTGCGCCCCTGCCGCCGCCCGAAGCCACTTTCAATTCGCCGTCCAATACCAGCTTATCTTCCGCGACCATCGAAACCTGGCCGCTGTCCATAGGCAGGATCGGCGTACTGCTTTCATTCTCCAGCGCTTTCGCGGCATAAAAACTGTTTGCTTTTTGTTCGTCGTATTCGGAATGCTTGCGGATATCCGAACCGCTCTCGATCAAATAGCCGCTGGAGCGCGCATCCCGCGTGCCGGTACCGGCACTGGTTTGATAACCGGCCACCACCGGCAAGCCCGCCGCGGTATAGGTCGTAGTAAACTGGTCCTGGGTGTTGGCCTGCGGCGTAACCAGGTAAGCGCCCGGCAACAACGCATAACGCGCAGGCAAGAGGGTATATTCGCCGGCAGGCAGGTCCGCCGTGCCGCTTAAATAAATTTTGCTGCCGATGGCGTAATCAAAACCTGTACTTTGCAAAGGATCATACGGCGCAATATCCGATCCCAATGTCGGCACAACAGCAAAACCGCCCTGATAAGACGAACTGTTAGGGTCCAGGTAATCGAAGGACCCGCCGGAACCCGGCAGGAACTCATACGCCAACAGGTCCCCGCCGCCGGACAGGTCGACTACGCTGCCTTTGGCCAATTCCACAGTCGGCGCGGATAGCAGCAGCCTCTTCTCCGGCGGCGTATCGAACACCAAGTTGTGGTTGCTATCTAACGGATAAAGCCAGTCCAGGCCACCCTGGACAACACCGAAAGGAATCAATTGGCCCGCACCGGAAACTGAGGTCAGGCTATGCTCACCCAGCGTCAGGCTTGAACCGGCCGCCAGGTTAATAGTACCGAACGGCGCCTTGACTACGCCATCCTGGTTAATGACCGGCGCCTCAAAATTCAGTATGCCTGCCGCCGATAATGGCGACGTATCGGTATTGCCGCTGCCGGACACGGTGAGTTGAGCTTCCGGGTTATTCCTGAGCGCAAACGTAAAATGCGTCAGCGTGGAAGGATAAATTTGGCCGGCGCTCAGGTTTAAATCAGCCGCAGTCACCATTTCACCGACATAATCCCGGTGTTCAAGGCTGATGTCCACCACGCCCGCCGTCCGTAAATCATGCGCGCTGTTAAGATTAATCTCGCTAAAACCATTCCATAATGAAGCACCGCCTAACTCTGTCCACTGCGAATGCGCCGTAAAAATCCCGTTTCCGGCAAGCGCCGAACCGTCCACCTCGCGAATCAGCGACGAGCCTACCCTTAAATACGCGGTATCCAGGTTAACGGTTCCGGCACCTTCATCATTAAGCCCCGCCCCTGTCACCCTGGGTGCATCGATATCGATACGCTCTTGAGCCACTAAATTGACATCGCCGGAAAACCTGACCTCACTGGTATATTTCCCTTCAACCCGATCAGCATCGGACTTCTGGGACACATTGGGATCATTGACCGATTTCAGGCGCACATCGCCAAAACCGCCGGCAGCAATTTTATCGGCGCTGACCGTCATCCGGCCGTTTAGCGCCACGGGAACGTCATCGCCAAACTGTGCCGCATTATCCAGCGTAGCCTGGTCGGCCTGCACGACATTAACAAGCAAATCACTGTTCGGGAACGGGATAATAGGGGAACTCGGTGGATTCCGTCCACTACGGTCCAGCCCTA
>SCST01000764.1 GCA_004299465.1 Methylovulum sp.
CGAACATGACATGGAATTCGTCCGTTCCATCGCCCGCAAAGTCACCGTGTTGCACGAAGGCTCGGTGCTGACCGAAGGCACGATGGACGAAGTGCAAAACGACCCGCGCGTAATCCAGGTTTATTTGGGGGGCTGATGCTGAAAATTAATGCGCTACAACAATATTACGGCGAAAGCCATACCTTGTGGGATTTACAGCTCGATGTCCCGGAAGGCGCGTGCGTTTGCCTGATGGGACGCAACGGCGTCGGCAAGACTACGTTATTAAAAGCCGTCATGGGCCTGATCCCGGTCAGGGAAGGTTCGATAGCCATGGACGGCCAGCCCTTGGCCGACGCTAAAGCGGAAAAACGCGCCGAGCTCGGCATCGGCTATGTGCCGCAAGGACGGGAAATCTTTCCGCTGCTGACCGTCGAGGAAAACCTGAAGACCGGCTTGCGGGTCGCCCGTAAGCACGGCATTAAAAAAATACCCGATCATATCTTCGACATTTTTCCGGTGTTAAAGCAAATGCTTAATCGGCGCGGCGGTGATCTGTCCGGCGGCCAGCAACAGCAGTTGGCGATAGGCCGGGCCTTGGTGCTGAATCCGCGTTTGCTGATTTTGGACGAACCGACCGAAGGCATACAGCCGAACATCGTCAGCGAAATAGGCGATGTGATCATCCGGCTCAACCGCTCGCGCGGCACGCCGATCACGATGCCCAAACCCAATCCTTATGCCCTGGGTGAAGTGCATGAAGCGATAGCGAAGATTAACCAGGAGCTAGGAGTGACGGTATTGCTGGTCGAACAAAAACTGCCGTTTGCCCGGAAAGTGGCGGATCGTTTCTGCATCATGGACAGGGGGCGCAATGTCGCGGTCGGGGCGATGGATGAGTTGACCGAGGAAATGGTTAAGCGGTATTTGACGGTTTGATTGTTTATCAAAGCGTTGTAGGATGTGTTCCTCCTTTTGGCTATAAAAGATAGCAACGAATCCTACTTTTAAATTTATAAGTATGAGTCCAACAATATTTCGTGAACACGGTTATCGGTTTTACTTCTTTTCAAGGGAAGAGCCACGAATGCATGTTCACGTTAACCATGCCGATGGCGAAGCGAAATTTTGGCTGGAACCTGTTATAGAGCTGGCACAAAATTACGGCTTATCCACTCAAGAGCTGCGAGAGGTCAACAATTTGGTTAATTTACACGCGCAGGAGATTAAAGATGCTTGGAACAGACATTTCGCCGGTTGAAGTATCCGGTGTTTCAAAACACGGCTTCTGGATACTGCTTGATGAAGAAGAGGAGTTATTCGTTTCATTTGCGGAGTTTCCCTGGTTTCGTAAAGCCTCGGTAGTCGATTTGTTCAACGTCGACCGTCCGCAAGCGCATCATCTGTATTGGCCGGAATTGGATATTGATTTACATGTCGATTCAATTCGCAACCCGGAGAACTTTCCGCTGGTTTCGCAAATATAGGGTAAGTATCGCATGCCTGGTGGCTGCTACTCCCATCTGATCGAGAAAACGTAACCGGCAACGCCTAATTGTCACGCGAAACGTAGGGCGCGCCGCGCGCGCCTTTTCCGGTATCGAGTCGTCGATGGCGCGCACAGCGCGCCCTACGGTGGGAAAAGGCTGAATAATGACCTCTTGCAAAAACTTCAACGCTTTTTGAGTCAGATGGGAGT
>SCST01000765.1 GCA_004299465.1 Methylovulum sp.
CCAGCTCAAAGCCGTATTCTTTAGCCAAGTTAAGAATTTCTCTTATTTTCATGCAGGCCAGTAATTTTTCTTTCAGTTCTGGGTCAGCTTTTGACTTTTCTGAAAATGCTTTGATGTCGGCTATTGCCATGGTTTTTTCTCCTTTGGTTGAAAATAAATGTGGGTGAGTATGAAAACTCGGGGTGCAGGCATTGCCCACAGGACATAAAAAACTGTTTTCTATGTCCTGTGGGTAGCCATAAATACTTTCTACACGCTGTAAGGTTCGTTCATCCAGTCATTAAGAACGGCGCTATCGCGTTCCGGTAAATACGCAAAATGTCCGTTGACATCCTGGAAAACGGCAACGCCGCAGTCGGGTGTAACCAGTTTGCCTTTGACCATATAAAAAAACCATGCAAACGGGTAACCGGCCTGACGATCAAAGCGGGTGAGCAGGCTATGCAGCGCCGTCCCTTTTTTTCCGGCGATGTTTTCCATATGGGGCAGGTTTTTTTGCTGGGTATTAACGATTTCAATATTGATGACTTGTTCGCCGAAACGTCCGGTATGCTGGTAAGGGCGAATGATCCAGTCATCGCAAAACACCGCCTTGTGTCCGGCGCTGCTGCGGTTCCAGTCGTCGAGAAAACGTTGGGCCGGATGTACGATGCTGTGGTATTTATTGATTTCATCCATGAAAACCGACACGTCAGTTTTACGTCGATAAGTGTAACGTGCGGTCCCGATGTAAAAGGTTTCTATACATGCTGGTTCCAGCGGGTCAATAAATTCTTCCAAATCTTCCGGTGGATGCTGGCCGCTGACTAACCAGCGATCGGCGATTTCATGGGTTTTATCAATGTCTATCTGTATGAAATCCTGAGCCTTGTTGCCGGTTTGAATAGCAAAGTGCAAGGTGTTGCCGGTTTGCCGGGTCGCAATCAGTTTTTGCTCCTGCGCATGTTCAATCAGCGTTTGCAGGTCTTTGCCGCCTTCAATATAAGTCCTCTCCGTCCATTCGATCAGGCTATTGGCGATGCGCTTGCCGTTCATGTCGATAATGCCGCCCAAGCGGTACCATTCATCGCCGATTCGGGCCAACTGCACCGGACAACCGGGAGCCAGCGCTTCAAGTTTCGCCAGTAATGCCTGGTCGTTCGGTTCCGGTAAGGTGTTTTTACAGACCTTGGCAAGCGCGGGTCCGTCCAGCATTTGTTTGTCGATGGAATAGGTTGTTATCTCTGCCATGCTTAGCTATCCGGTTTGGGGTGTGCATTCAATCGTTCCTGCACGGCTGTCCTGACATCGGGTTCCGGGTCATCGACCAGCGCCATCAGCGTGTTGACGTCAACGCGCTGTGCGGCGATATAGCGTACGACCCAGTCGGGATCGCCGAGCATGCTGACGGCGTCGTCAGGATCCATGCGTTCAACGACGATACGCCTTATTTCAGGCGCATTGTCGTCGGCCATTAAGCCTAAGCTGACTTCGGGCAAACGTTCGGCGATGACTTTTCGCACCTCCAGGTCGGGATCGCGAATAAAACGGAATAAGCGCCCTATCGGCAAGCGCTTGGCAACCGTTACCCTGACGATATAGTCTTCATCATCAGCGAGTTTTTCCAGTTCGTCATAGCCGATGCGGTCGGCAACCGTCATGCGGACTTCCCGGTCGCGGTCATGAATCAGCAGGTGCAACTGCGAGGGTTGCAGGCGGAAAGCCACTGCACGCCTGACGACTTCGTCCTGGTCCTGTATCAAGGCGGCTAATGCTTTTTGCGGCGCATAACGCACGGCGATTGCGCGCCGTTCCCAGAATTGGTCTTGAAGGTATTGCTCCGCGTAAGCCGGATTGACCCGGAAGAAACGGTCTATTTGTCGCCCGCTTTCGGCGCTAACGCAGGTGTCGCCCGGCATGCACGAGCCTCTCAGCAGGGTTTTACCGCGGAAAGGGCAGAGACTGCAATCAGCAATAGGAACAGTAACGGGACTTACAGTACCAGGCATGACGAATCCATTACTCGGCGATGATTTCGGCGACAACAACACCGGTTGCAGTGTCATAATCCTGGGTCAGGCACAGGCAATGCTCGCGGCCATCGATTAAATAAAGGTTAAATTCTGTACGTTCGATAATGGGTTCATGATTGGGTATATCATCGTCCATACAATAGGTGAAATGGATGCCGGGGTATTGCTGCCTAAGCGTTGTGATGACGCTGTCATCAACACCCTGGCTGTCACAGGTCGCAGCAATTTCAAGGGTTTGTTCTACGCTAATCATCCGCGGGCTTCCTGTGTAAATCGGCTGCGTTCCGGTGTTT
>SCST01000795.1 GCA_004299465.1 Methylovulum sp.
GGCGCTGTTCGTCTTTCGCCGACAAGACTACCAGCGCCGTCTGTTGAATATCGGCTGGCTCGATACAATTCCCGGCATATTCCTCGATAACGAGATGGACATTCGAGCCGCCCGCGCCGAACGACGAAACGCCGGCGATTCTAGTCATGAGCTTGCCGTCGACGACAGGCCGCTGCCAGTCGCGCAATTGCTGGTTGACGATGAACGGCGTCGCGGCAAAATCGATATGCGGGTTAAGCCGTTCGGAATGCAGCGACGGCGCTATTTGCCCGTGCTGCATTTGCAGCAGCACTTTCGTGACGCCGGCAATTCCGGCCGCCGATTCGGCGTGGCCGATATTCGACTTGGCCGAGCCTATCCAGCAATAGGGCTTATCCGCTGAGCTTTGGCCGAAAGCCTTCGTCAATCCGGTAATCTCTATCGGGTCGCCCAACGGCGTACCGGTGCCGTGCGCCTCGATATAGCTGACGGCGCGCGGGTCTATCCCTGCTTCTTGCAGCGCCTTCGCAATCACCCTCTGCTGCGCATTCGGATTAGGCACGCTGTAGCCGTTGGTCTTGCCGCCGTGGTTGATGGCGCTGCCTTTGATGACGCCGTAAATCCTGTCGCCGTCGCGTTCGGCGTCGGCCAGTCGTTTCAATACCGCGACGCCTACGCCTTCGGCCGGAATATAGCCCTCGCCTTCGGCGCCGAAACTCTCGCAGCGCCCGCGCGTGGAAATAAACTGGCCGCCGCTGAGCATGCTGTATTTATTCGGATGGCTGCTGATATTGACGCCGCCGGCGATGGCCAGGCCGGTCAGACCGTGCTTTAAATCCTGGCAGGCCAAGTGCAGGCTCGTCAGCGAGCTAGAACACATCGTATCGACGGCCATGCTCGGCCCGTGCAGGTTCAGCAGATAAGACACCCGGTTCGCGATGCCGGCCTGGTTGCCGACAAAACCTATGCCGTCGCCACCAGGCCCTTCGCCCCGGCTGAATAGCGGGTATTCGCCGTACATGACGCCGGCGTAAACACCGGCCGGAGACAAACCGTCGCCGCGTTCCAGGTCGGCCGGGCAATAGCCCGCGTCCTCGATCGCCATCCACGCATGTTCCAGGAACAAGCGTTCCTGGGGGTCCATGAAGACCGCTTCGCGCGGCGAAATATTGAAAAACAGCGGATCGAACTTGTCCATGTCGGCTATGAATCCGCCCCATTTACTGAAATGGCCGCCCGCCGCGCTGCGATCCTCGGTGTAGTATGCGCGCCAATCCCAGCGATCCTGCGGAATTTCGATGATGCAGTCCTTGCCGTCGCGCAAATTTTTCCAGTAGCTGTCGAGATTGCGCGCCTCGGGATAACGGCCGGACAGGCCGATAATCGCAATATCCAGCGCAGCCGGTTCCCGTAGCGGATAAGCGCTTACTGCAAACCGTGAGCGGCGCGTCGGTGTCGGCGCCTGCGCTGCCATTTTCGTCGTAGCAACAGGCGCCGCCGATTGCTCGGGCGCCAGGATTTCACGCAATACGGCTTCGTAGGCGCCGGCAAAGTAACGGCTCAGCTCCGTAAGCGTCTGGTATTCAAAAAACAGCGTTTTCGATAAGGGGCCGAAGGTTTTTTCGAGCTCGTCGGTCAGTTGCAGGACCATGATAGAATCGATGCCGTAGCTTTCCATAGGCTCGGCGGCATGGATTTTGTGCACCGGGATGCGCAGCACGGCAGACAGCCGGTTTTTTAGATAGTCGGCGGTTTTTTGTTCCAGCGATCCATCTACTTCGTTCCGGCGCAATACGCTGTCGCTATTGCGCCCTACGGCCGGCTTATCCAACAGGCTTTGCAAACGCCGGATATCACCTTCCATGACCAGCATCTGCGACGCCGCGGACGCCAATCCCCGGTATAAGGCCTGAATGCCTGTCGCGGTGCGCATCGGCACGATGCCGGTAGCGGCCGTCAAGCGGCTTTCGGCAGCCGTATCGATGTGCATGCCGCCGTCCCGCCACAGCGGCCAGTTGACGGCGAGCGTGCGGCCCTGGCGTTTGTGCGCCGCGACCAGGCTGTTGCGGTAATCGGCA
>SCST01000766.1 GCA_004299465.1 Methylovulum sp.
CAGCACATTTCCGACAAGTGCCGAGAAATTGGCATTATAGGACGACAAGAATACGTCAGTTTGCCGGCACATTGCCCGGCGATGCCATACCAAAGCCCGGAAACAACCGGGCTGCAAATAAACCTTAAATATCGCCGGCCAGCTTTTCTGCATAACCGATGTAAGTGCGCGGCGTCAGTTCCAGTAATGCCGATTTCGCCCCAGCCGGAATATCCAGGTTCTCAATAAAAACGCGCATTTGCTCCGGCGTGATGCGCTGTCCGCGAGTCAGCTCTTTTAGCTTTTCATAGGGCTTTTCAATACCGTAGCGACGCATCACGGTCTGTATCGGCTCTGCCAACACTTCCCAGTTGGCGTTCAAGTCGGCCTCGATGGCGTCGGTATTGAGCTGCAATTTGGCAATACCTTTTAAACTGGCCTGTATTGCAATACTGGTATGCGCAATACCGACACCGATATTCCTGAGCACGGTGGAATCAGTCAAGTCACGTTGCCAGCGCGACACCGGCAGTTTTTCCGCCAGGAAGCCAAACAACGCATTGGCCAGGCCCAAATTACCTTCGGAATTTTCAAAATCAATCGGATTGACTTTGTGCGGCATCGTCGATGAGCCGACTTCGCCGGCAATGGTTTTTTGCTTGAAATAACCCAAGGAAATATAAGCCCAGGTATCGCGGTCGAAATCCAGCAAGATGGTGTTGAAGCGCGCCAGCGCATGGAAAAACTCGGCAATATAGTCGTGCGGTTCAATCTGGATCGTATAAGGATTAAACGCCAGGCCTAACGATTCGACAAAGTCTTTTGCAAACCCGGCCCAATCCACGTCGGGATAAGCGATGCTGTGGGCATTGTAATTACCGACCGCGCCATTGATTTTGCCGAGCAACGCGACCCTTTCCAGTTGCGCCCGCTGATGCTGCATCCGCGCGACAACATTGGCAAATTCCTTGCCAACGGTTGTCGGCGTCGCCGATTGCCCATGCGTGCGCGACAGCATAGGCTGGCCGGCAGTATCCCTGGCGATGTTTTTGATCGCGGCTATGCAGTCGTCGATTTGCGCAATGATGATTTCACGCCCTTCTTTCAGCATCAGCGCATAAGACAGGTTGTTGATGTCTTCCGACGTACAGGCAAAATGGATAAATTCGCTGACTTTTTCCAGTTCGGCATGCCCCCTGATTTTTTCTTTCAGCAGGTATTCAACCGCTTTAACATCATGATTCGTGGTTTTTTCGATGTCTTTAACACGCTGGGCGTCGCCTTCTGAAAAATCATTGATGATGGCGTCCAACAAGCGGTTTGCAGAATCGCTGAACGGGGCGACTTCAGTAATCAACGGATGCTTCGCCAGGGCCTGTAACCAGCGCACTTCTACCTGTACACGGAAACGAATCAAGCCGTATTCGCTGAAAATGGGGCGCAAGGCATTAACTTTATCG
>SCST01000767.1 GCA_004299465.1 Methylovulum sp.
TCATCGACGATAATCACTTCATTATTGGCGACAATATAATCGACATCTTTTTTGAACAAGACATGGCCCCGCAATGACGCGCTCAGGTAGTGCATCATGCGGATATTGGTCGCATCATAGAGGCTGGTTCCATCGGCGATCAAGCCGTGTTCAACCATTAATTGTTCAACACGCTCATGGCCCGATTCGGTCAAATGGATTTGCCGGGCTTTTTCATCAACCGTGTAATCGCCTGGTTCGCCATCTTTTTCCTGTTTTGTCAGGAACGGTATGATTTCATTAGCCTTGACATAGACTTCAGTGCTTTCTTCAGTCGGGCCTGAAATAATCAGCGGCGTTCTCGCCTCATCGATCAGGATGGAATCGACTTCATCGACAATCGCAAAGCAGAGGTCGCGCTGGACTTTCTGTTCGAGGTTAAACGCCATATTATCGCGCAGGTAGTCGAAACCGAATTCATTGTTGGTTCCGTAGGTAATATCTGCAGCATAGGCGCTACGTCTTGACGGCTGGTCCATCTGGCTGATAATGACACCGGTGCTCATGCCCAGGAAAGCATATAGCCGCCCCATCCATTCAGAGTCACGTTTTGCCAGGTAATCATTGACGGTGACGACATGCACGCCGCGTCCGGGCAAGGCGTTCAGGTAAGCGGCCAGGGTTGCCATCAGGGTCTTGCCTTCGCCTGTTTTCATCTCGGCAATTTTGCCGTCGTGCAAGATCATCCCGCCGATCAATTGCACATCAAAATGGCGCATGCCGAACACTCGCGTAGAGGCTTCCCTGACGGCGGCAAAAGCATCAGGGACAAGATTGTCCAGCTTTTCACCTTGCGCCAGGCGGTCGCGGAATTCCTGGGTTTTTGCCTTTAATGCGTCATCAGGTAATTTTTCGTATTCCAAAGCCAGCGCATTGATCTTTTTGACCAGCTTGTTCTTTTTCTTTACCAGCCTATCGTTACGGCTCCCTACAACAAATTTAACTAGCTTACCCAGCATGTCTTTTTCCGGTGTGAATTGAATGGTGTAAATAGGTAATACATGAATCTAAGCGCCGGATTATATACCGTCTGCCCTATTAGTTACAGATAAAACGCCCGCTATTTGTATTCACGGCGAATTGGAGCCGGCTTTCAGGAGGATAACTCGCCGCCTCACCCCAATTGCGCCAAAAAATCATCCAGCTGTTCAATATTGAAACCGTCATAATCAATATCCGATGGCGTCAATGACGCTGAATCACAATGAGCGGCGTGATCCATCAGTTCCAACAAAGCCTGTTTAAAGTAGCCCGCAAGCGCTTCCATCCGCGCTTTGGGGTATAAATGCCGGGGATAGGCTATTTCAAACGACAATCGGCCTGCTGTATGTTTGCCGACAAATTCGATCAGGTAAGGCGGTGTCGCATCCGGCGACATGATGTCGCCCACGGCCTCGTCGGCGATCGCAAACAGGCCTTGCTGTTGCTCACCGAACTGCCCTAAATAATTAAAGCTCAGCGCCGGATCGCGAAATGATAGCCCGTGATTTTCAGCGTTCATATACCGCAACAGGCCGTAAGCGACGCCTTTGTCGGGAATATCGCGCAGGGTTTCTTTAACGTTTTTAATCAGGTACGCCGTATCCTTGTCGACAGGGTAGTCCAGCGATACCGGGTAGCGCGTCGTAAACCAGCCGATCGTGCGGCTGGCGTCGATCCCGTGCAAGACGTCGCGGCCGTGGCCTTCCAGGATCAGCGTCAACTGCCGACTGGAACTCCAGCGCACGTATGCCAGCAATAACGCCGCCAGCAGCAAGTCATTGGCTTCGGTCTGGTAAGCCTGGTGGACGCCGGTTAAAAAACGTTCGCTATCAGGCTCGTCGAAGCGGCAGCACACGGTATCCAGGTCGCGGTAACAGCGGGTCTCCGTCCCGATAAACGGCCCTTGCGCCAGGCTTTCTTGCCTGAACCAGTAGTCCTGTTGCTGCGCAAGCAGGACGTCGGCGCGTCGTTCAAGCCCTTGCATCCAGGCCAGGAAGTTGCTTGTCGGCGCCGGCGCTTGCCAGTCGTCACCTTGCTGGTAGGCTTCATGCAGGTCTTCCATCAGGATACGCCACGACACGCCGTCGATGATTAAATGATGCGCCGCCAGCAATACGCGTAAGCCATCTTCGCTTACATAACAGACGACTTTAAATAACGGCCCTGCCGTTAAATCGAAGGATTGCTGGATAGCCGCGGCATGCGCCGTCAAGGCTTCGGCCGATGCCGGCTCCAGCACTGAAAACTCAAAGCCTGTCTCGTCCGCATAATACTGTTGCCAGGATTGCCCATCGCGCCGGTAGCGCAAGCGGAACGCGTCATGATGGGCGCAAACCCGCGTTAAAGCCTGCTTGAACCGGTCCAAGTCGATATGTTCGGCGGCGCGTAGCAAAAAGGCCTGGTTAAAATGATGAAAATGCCCGCCATGCACCGCAAAAAAATGCTGTTGTATCGGGCTTAGCACCACCTCGCCTTCCGGCCTCTGCACAGGCAAAGGCCGTGCATCGTCGATGGCGTCCAGCTTCGGCGCCAATTTACTGATCGTGGAATGGGTAAACAAGTCCCTGACTTCCAACTGCCAACCCGACTGACGCAAACGCGATACGATTTGCAGCGCCTTGATCGAATCGCCGCCCGATGCGAAGAAATTATCGTCGCGCCCTATCGTGTCTATCCCCAAGACGGCGCACCAGATTTGCGCGAGCAGGCTCTCCCGTCCGCCTTGCGGCGCACCGCCCAGCGCATCGCTGAGCCGCCCGGCGGATGTCACGTCGGGCAAGGCTTTCCTGTCGATTTTCCCGGATGCGTTCAGCGGCAGGTTATCGAGCAAGACAAAATGCGCCGGGATCATGTAATCGGGCAATTGCTCGGCCAAGCCTGTGCGCAATTGCGCAACGCCGGTTTGTCCCGCCACGACCAGGTAGGCAACCAGTTCCGGCACATCGCCGAGGTGTACTTTGACTGCCGCTTTAAGGATATTGGCTTGTTTTAATAACTGCGCCTCCACCTCACCCAATTCAATCCGGAAACCCCGGATTTTAACCTGGTCATCCAGGCGTCCTAAAAACTCGATTTCGGCATTATCGTTATAACGCCCCTTGTCACCGCTTCGATACCAGCGGGAGCCGTTATCGCCGGGGATAAAGCGCTCCGCGGTCAATGCCGGCTTGCGCCAATAGCCGCCGCCAACCGCTGGCCCGCCGATATAAATCTCCCCGGCCAGGCCTGCCGGCTGGGTATTGCCGTAACAATCGACTATTTTTATAGCCGCATGAGGCAGCGGCGCGCCGATGGTCACTGCCGGGTTTTGGTAACGGCGCCGATACGAAACATGATGCAGGCTGGCATCCACCGTGCATTCGGTAGGCCCGTAAACATTGCTGACTTCTATCCGGCTGTTGCCAAGGCCGGCTATCAAGTCCGGTGGTAACGCTTCACCGCCGACGATCAATTGTTCGAGAGGCAAGCCCTCTGCCTCTACCAAGCCGGCATCCTGCATAATCCGCAACAGCGACGGCGTACAATCGCTGACGACAATCGCGCGTTCAGCCAAAAAGGCCAGTAATGCCTGGCCGTCACGGCGCGACTCGGCGTCACAAATGTGCAGGCAATGCCCCTGGCACAAGGCGGCAAAGATTTGCTGTACCGACGCATCGAAAATAAACGACGCCATCAATGCGACATTAACAGGCTGCCGATAGCGTTGGTAAATCTCGCACCGCAAAGAACCCAGCAGCGCCATAACCGATTTCTGCGTTATCACTACGCCTTTGGGAAGGCCGGTGGAACCTGATGTATAAATAAGATAGGCAGGACTGTTGGGATAGCAGGGTACGCTGTGCACACCCTGTCCGTCCGAAAAGCTGCGCACAGCATCCCCTGCGCACGCATCGAGACCGGTACAGGATATAAGCGTATATTCAGTAAAGTCATGATGTTCGCCGACCACCGCAGCAACGGCGGCATCGCCCAGGATATAGCGAATCCTGGCTTGAGGCAGTGACGGCTCCACAGGCAGATACGCACAGCCGGCCGTCAATACGCCCATTATTGCAACGATATAAGCATTCGTCCTGGGCAGGTTAATCGCAACGATAGCGCCTTCTGCAATACCGGCATCCTGTATGCGCATTGCGATGATGCCGGCTTGCCGGGACAAGTCCCGGAACGTCAACTGCCCCGTCCCGTCATTAACGGCGACGGCATCGGGGCTTAAACCGACCTGGGCCTTGAACGCGGAAACAATGTCCCGATAAGGAAACAGTCCCTCGGCCGGTTTTGCCGGAAGCAAGGCATCCTCAGCCAAGCGCATATCGGCTATCGACGATTGCGGTGCAGCCGCGATGCCGCGCAACAGGTATTTATAATGTTCGGCCATAGCGCTTATCCCAAGCGCATCGAATAAATCGGTACTGTATTCGAAAACGCCCTGGATTTGTCCCTGCTCCAGCCCCAATTCCAGCGTCAAATCGAATTTCGCCGCTTTGCTTTGCAAGGGCTCGCGGCTTATCGTCAGGCCCTGTAGCGCAATATCGGCAATCGGCGCGTTCTGCCACAGGAACATAACCTGCACCAAGGGGTTGTAACCGAAATCCCGTTCCGGGTTTAACGCTTCGACGAGACGCTCAAACGGCACCGCTTGCAGTTCAAAAGCCTGCAAACAAAAATCCCTGACCTGGAAGAGCAGTTCGGTAAAACGCGGGTTGCCGTCGATACGTGCGCGTAACGGCAAGGTATTAATAAAAAAACCGACCAGCGGTTCCAGTCCCGACTCGCTACGGTTAGCCGCTTGCGTGCCGACCAGTAAATCATTGCGGCCGCTATAGCGCTGCAGCAAGACAAAATAAACCGTCAGCAATAACACAAAAAGACTGACGCCATTGGCTTCGGCCAGATATTCCAATTGCCGGCTTAACCCACTGTCCAGTACAACGGGACAAACGGCTCCCGCATAGCTGCGTGACGCCGGACGCGGCCCGGCGCTGTTTAATTCGAGGCGGTATTCGCTGTTTTCCAGCAGGCGCTCCCAGGTTTTAATGCCCTGCGCTATCATCCAGGTTTGACGCTCCCGCCGCTGCCACAACGCATAATCGCGGTAACTGAATGGGATAGCAGGCAGGTCCGGCTCATCGCCACTGGTATAACTGCGATACGCCGCCGACAACTCCCGGCTCAGGATGCCCATAGACCAGCCGTCACCGATGATATGGTGCATCGCCATCAGCAGCACCCATTCTTGCGCTGCATAATGGATCAAGACGACGCGGGATAAGGGCGCCGTTTCAAGGTCGAAGGTGCCGGCGGACAAATGTTCTTTGGCCTGTTCCAGCCGCAGTTGTTTTTGGGTTTGCGTAAATCCAGAAAAATCCTTGATCTCAATCGCTAAAGCGACGTCGTCTTCGACGAGCTGTTGCGCCACACCGTCGTCATTTTCGGAAAAACGCGTGCGCAAGCTTTCATGGCGTTTGATCAGGTAGTTAAAACTGCGC
>SCST01000768.1 GCA_004299465.1 Methylovulum sp.
ACCCAATTCCCTACAGGCGCGCAAAATGCGTAACGCGATTTCACCGCGATTAGCGATAACGATTTTATCGAACATGAATCCCTCGTTTCTTCGTGTTATTCAATGATGAATAAGGGTTGGCCGTATTCGACAGGCTCGGCGTTTTCAACCAGGATTTGTTTGATCACACCGCTCGCATCCGCTTCAATCTGGTTAAGGATTTTCATCGCTTCAATAATACACAGCGTGTCGCCTGACTGCACCGCCTGGCCGACCTCTACAAAAGTTTTCGTACCGGGCGACGCTGAGCGGTAAAACGTACCGACCATAGGCGATTTAACGACATGCCCGCTGATTGCCGCAGCTTCCTCGCTGATTGCCACCGCGGGCGCGCTCACCGGGACAACGGCAGGCGCAGGCGCATAGGCGACAGAAGCGGAAACGGTGGAATAACGGCTAATGCGGATAGATTCTTCGCCCTCTTTAACTTCCAGTTCGGCGATGTCCGATTCTTCGATAATTTCGATGAGTTTTTTTATTTTTCTAATATCCATGTTTATAGTCTCTTGGCTTGTCTCTCGGCTAATATCTGATGAGCGGCCAGTAAGGCCAGTTCGTATCCGGTTGCTCCCAGTCCTGAAATAACGCCGATGGCAATATCTGAGAAGTAGGAATGTTTTCTAAAAGGTTCACGGGCATGGATGTTTGATAAATGAACCTCTATAAAGGGGATTTGGGTAGCCAGCAATGCATCGCGTATAGCAACACTGGTATGTGTAAACGCGGCTGGGTTAATAATGATAAAATCAACTTCGGCACGATAAGCCTGGTGGATCAGCTCCACGACTTCATGTTCGGCATTGTTTTGGTGGAAAGCCAGCTGATGCTTTAATTGGGCGGCCTGCTTTTCAAGCATCGTTTCTATGTCCGCCAGTGTTTTATTCCCGTAATGCCCAGGCTCGCGCACACCGAGCAGGTTTAAATTCGGTCCATTCAATACGGTAATAGTTGCCATCGAGATGTTGTTTCAGTAGGATTAAGGCGCATTTTAACCCGGCAATTTTACCGTGTTGCAGGATTTTGTCCATTGATATGTTTCCACATCAATACGGTGTTCAAGCAATACGTGTGTGACGAATAACCTAGTAATACAGTAAACTATAGCAACCTAATCTACGGCTTAGCACGATGACTGCAACACAAAACGTACATCTTCACGAAATCAACAAATTTGGCTCAATGGCGGAACGCTGGTGGGATGTTCAAGGCGAATTCAAGACGCTGCACGATATTAATCCGTTGCGCCTCGAGTTTATCCAGCGCTATGCCGATATCGAAGGCAAGCGCATCGTCGATGTCGGTTGCGGAGGCGGCATCCTGACCGAAGCGCTGGCCAGGCACGGCGCCGATGCGATGGGCATTGACCTCAGCGCAGACCTTGTCGATGTCGCCGACTTGCACGGCCTGGAATCCGGCGTCAACGCGCATTACCGGAAAATCAGTGCGGAAGACCTGGCGGAACAGCAAGCGGCCGGTTTCGATCATGTCACCTGCATGGAAATGCTGGAGCATGTTCCCGACCCCGGCTCCATCATTTCAGCTTGCGCGAAACTCGTTAAACCCGGCGGCATGGTGTTTTTTTCGACGCTGAACCGCCAGCCCAAAGCCTATTTGCTCGCCATTGTCGCTGCCGAACAAGTCCTGCAAATGTTGCCCAAGGGCACTCATAGCTTTAAAACCTTTATCAAGCCGTCGGAGTTAAGCCAGGCGGCCCGGTCGGCTGGCCTCGAATTACAAGGCATGGTGGGGATTGAATATAATCCGTTCACAAAACACTTTAGTCTCGGCAAAGACATTAAGGTCAATTACATTGCGGCCTTTAAACGTCCCGAGTAAGCGTTTATGTCGATCGATTTCAAGCCACTCGATTTCAAACTATCCTGCGTATTATTCGACCTCGACGGTACGCTTGTAGACACCGCACCGGATTTGCTTGCCTGCCTGAACCAGGCCTTAAGCCATCACGGCTTCGCCGCAGTTCCGCCGGAAACCGTCAAGCCGTTTATTTCGTTCGGCGCCGCGGCGATGATCAGGAAAAGCCTGGACAGCAACGTATCCGACAGGCGCCAGGCCGAAATACTGGATTTCATGCTCGATTGTTATCAGCGCAATATTGCCGAGCACAGCGTTTTTTTCGACGGCATCGTCGAAACGCTGGCGTTGATTGAAGCACAAGGCTTGAAATGGGGCGTGGTTACCAATAAAAGGGAACGTTTCACTAATCCGCTGATGGCCGCGCTGGCACTGACCGACCGGGCAGCCTGCATTATCAGCGGCGATAGCACGGCAAACCCGAAACCGCACCCGGAGCCGATGCTGGCGGCCTGCAAACAGGCCGGGGTCAATCCGCTCGAATGCGTCTATATCGGTGACGCCAGCCATGATATTACCGCCGGAAAAAATGCCCGGATGAAGACACTAGCCGCTCTTTACGGTTATCTCAAACCCACGGATACCCCTGAAAGCTGGGGCGCCGATGCGTTAATAGCCTCTCCGAAACAGCTCTCAACCTGGATAAATTCAGCATTATGCCGTTAAAAAACGACGTTATTTTAATTACCGGCGCCGGCGGCGGCCTGGGCGGCACCGCAGCGCAGGCATTGGCTAGGCACGGCGCGCATATCATCTTGCTGGACAAAAACATCGCCAAACTGGAAGTCGTTTACGATGCCATCGTCGCGGCAAACGCGCCGGAACCGATTATGTATCCCTTCGATTTGGCCGGGGCCAATGAAAACGACTACCAGGAATTAGCCGACAGGATCGGTGAAAAATACGGGGCGCTGCAAGGTTTGCTGCATTCGGCGGTGGAGTTTACGGCATTTACGCCTATCGCCCAAGTCAATACCAAGGACTGGGGCCACACCTTAAATGTCAACCTGAATGCGCCTTTCCTGCTCAGCCGCATGCTGTTGCCGGTATTGCAAAAAAGCGCGCAGGCCTCCATCGTGTTTACGTCAGATTCATCCGTAAGAACCGCTAAAGCCTACTCGGGCGCTTACGGCGTATCCAAAATCGCCGTGGAAGGCTTTGCCAAAATTTTGGCCGAAGAACTGGAAGCGGCCAATAAAATCAGGGTCAATATATTAATCCCCGGCCCTGTCGACTCACCGTTAAGAAAGCGCGCTTATCCGGCAGAAGATAAGTCCAGGCTGCCCGGCATGGATACCTTGGCCTCCGCCTATTTGTACCTATTCGGCCCGCAGAGCATTGGCGTAACCGGCCAAGCTGTCGACGCCCGTACTTTCCACTTGTAAACTGAATTGATATGGCTGAACGAGAAAGCATTGTTTTAACCCGAGATGTCAATATCGTCACGATTCCCGACGGTGCAAGCGGAACCTTGCCCAAAGGCGAGGAAGTGACGATCCATCAGGCACTGGGCGATAACTACACGGTAATTACCGCCTATGGCCATATGGTGCGCATAGCCGGCAACGATGCCGACGCACTGGGCAAGGAGCCGCGCCAACTGCATACCCTAGTGTCGGAAACCGGCGCAGCCGCGGTGGAAAAAAACTGCTGGGAAGTCATGAAAACGGTTTACGACCCTGAAATCCCTGTCAATATCGTCGATCTGGGGCTGGTTTATTACTGCAATGTAGAACCCGTAGGCGACGGCCTGCACGACGTCCACATCATGATGACGCTGACGGCGCCGGGTTGCGGCATGGGACCTGTGATTCAAAGCGATGTGGAAAGATGTATCCGCGCCCTGCCCGGTGTTGCCGGCGTCGATGTTGAAGTGGTCCTCGACCCGCCCTGGTCGCGGGATATGATGTCGGAAGTGGCTAAATTACAACTGGGTTTATACTGATTCCGTCCAGGCAAAAGCGCCAATAGCCGACTGCGTCTCAAAATCACAGATATTTTTTTCTTGTCACATTGTTGCAATAAATAATACCTATTGTCATACGGTTCCCCGAATATCAAGCAAAAAATACGCGATGCCAGTTCTACACGACGAATTAATCAAAGTCCTCGATGGCGAAAAACTAACCCCGCATTTTCAGCCTATCGTTTCTTTAATACAAAAAGACATCATCGGTTACGAAGCATTGATACGCGGCCCTTCCGACAGCCCGCTGCATAGTCCTTTTAATTTATTCAATACCGCAGAACGCTTTAATTTAAGCACGACGCTTGAATTCACCTGCCGAAAGCTCAGCATACAAAGTTATGCCCGCTTGAACCTTAACAAAAAACTCTTCATTAACGTCAGCCCATCGGTATTATTACAACCGGATTTCAAAAACGGCATGACGCTTAAATTCCTTAATGAATTCGGCCTTGATCCAAAATCGGTCGTCATCGAGCTGACAGAAAACCAGCCTACCGATAATTACCTGCTCATGCGCGATGCGGTCACGCATTACCGGAACATGGGCTTTGAAATAGCACTGGACGATCTTGGCGCCGGTTATTCAGGATTAAGGCTATGGTCGGAATTACTGCCGGACTATGTCAAGATAGACAAACACTTCATACAAGGGATTCATGAAGATCCCATCAAGCTCAATTTTGTACGCTCCATTCAAAACATAGCCAACTCGCTCAACTGCAATATTATTGCCGAAGGCGTGGAAACGGAGCATGAATTCAAGACGATAGAAGGCCTCGGCATTACGCATGCGCAAGGCTATTATTTCGCCCGGCCGACGATTATCCCGCTGGAAAAGATCGATAGCGCCCTGCTGGTCAACAGCCGCCCGGATCATTGCCAGACCAACCCGTATAACGCAACGACGGCATCCCATATCGCCAGGCTCATCACCCCGGTTTCATCGGAAACCGCGATCAGCGAAGTCATGCGCTTATTCCAACACCATAATGAATTAACCATTGTGCCGTTGGTGGACAATAATTTTGCCTCGGGCATTATTTTCCGGGACCGCTTTCTTTCCAAACTGTTTTCCAGCCGCTACGGACTGGAGTTGTACGGCAAAAAACCGATACATTTATTCGTCAGCAAGACCCCACTGAGCATCGACCGCAATACCCCGCTGGAATCCGTCAGCCAACAACTGACATCAACCACGGAACATGACCCCGCCTTTATCGTTACGCGGAACGGTGAATATGCCGGCATAGCCACCGTGCTGGATCTGCTCGAGGAAATCACCCGCCAGCAAATCAGGAACGCCAAACACGCCAACCCGCTTACGCTGCTGCCCGGCAGCGTTCCCGTCAATGAACGCATCAACCAGTTGCTGGCCGGCAAAATCCCTTTCGCATTCGCCTATTTCGACCTGGATAACTTCAAGCCGTTTAATGATGTCTATGGCTACAGTGCCGGCGATAACATCATTAAAGCCGTTGCCGAAACGCTCATCGGGCATATTCCTGAAAATCACGGGCTGGTCGGCCACATCGGCGGCGATGATTTTATCGTTGTCTTTACCTGTAATGACTGGAAGGAACGCTGCAAGGCCATTTTGGCCGGCTTTGAAGAAATTGTTCCCGCCTATTACAGAGACGGCGATGTCAAGGCCGGCGGCATCCATACTGAAAACAGGGCCGGTGAAAAATGCTTTTTCCCGCTGATAAGCCTGTCGGTAGGCATTGTAGAACCTGACTCAACCAGCTTGTGCCGGTCTCATGTCGATATTGCGGACTTGGCATCCGGCGCGAAAAAGCAGGCAAAAAAAATCGACGGCAACAGTTTTTTTATTTGCCAGCGCAAGGCGCTGAAACAAACAGAAAATCTGCCGACTTCTACGTACCTGCTGAACCAGGCTGACGACATGACGCCTGTATTCCAGGCATAACAGTGCTGTAAACGGCTTGCTTTCCTGTTTTATCGCTGCCCAAAACTTAGGATTTGCTTAACACACCATCCCGGTGCCGCTTATCGTTCCCACGTTCCTGTGTCACGCCCCATAATTAGAGAAAAATTTGGAGATCAGGCTCTGCCTGACAACCAGGCAAAGCCTGACTTCCAACAGGTACTACCGAACTTTTGTGTAATCAACCTGATATGAAGACGCTGTAAATGCTTAGTCCTATATCCGCCCCCGCGACAATTATCGACGTGCTCTGTATAGGCCATGCCAGTTACGACCTGGTATTCTCGCTAACGCACCATCCTGATGCCGATGAAAAAACAACAGCAGACAAACTCTTAGTCTGCGGCGGCGGACCTGCGGCCAATGCCGCCGTAACCGTTACCCGGCTGGGATACCGCGCGGCTTTTTCAGGTTATCTGGGCGACGATACTTACGGCGACAGCCATTTTAAAGAATTACAGGCCGAAGGCGTCGATACCCGGCTGGTCGTGCGCGGCGCTTCGCCGACGCCGCTGTCGGTAATTCTCGTGAAACCGGACGGGAAACGCGCACTGGTTAATTACAAAGGCGGAACCCAGGCCTTGCCGCAGGACAGCGTCGATTTTTCCGGCATTTATCCCAAAATCGTGCTGTTCGACGGCCACGAGCCGCATCTTGCATTGAATTTCCTCGCGCAAACCTGCGGCAAAATCCCCAGCGTGCTCGATGCCGGCTCGCTGCACGACGGTACCTTGGCGTTGATGGATAAAGTCGATTACCTGGTTTGTTCGGAAAAATTCGCGTTGCAGTATGCGGGAGATGAACACAGCGCATTGTCGCGCCTCGCCGTGCTGGCACCGGTTGTCGTCATAACGCTGGGCGAGCGCGGCCTGGTCTGGCGGCGCGGCGCCGATAGCGGCAAGCTGCCGGCGCCGCAGGTAACCGCTATCGACAACACCGGGGCCGGCGATGCTTTTCACGGCGCCTTTGCCGCCGCCGTCTCGGCAGGCATGGCCTGGTGCGATGTCTTGCGTTATGCCAGCATCGCCGGGGCCTTATGCTGCACGCAAATGGGCGCACGGCCAGGTTTGCCCTACCGCAACCAACATCAGGCTTTGTCACGGCAATGGCTGTCGTCCAGCGGCTAAAACAATCCGGCATGACCTAGGTTGATGAGGCGCGCGCGGCGCGCTCTACGCCTGACTCTGTGGCTCGACTGTATTGTGTGTCCAGCGTATACCTTTCGCAACAGAATACGGCATAATAACGCGAGACAAGCCGACATCACCCATTGGGGGGAAAATGAACAAAGATGACGTTTTCAACATCATTGCAAACCACAGCCGCGAAATCATTCCGGCACTGGCGACGCATCCGTTTCAATGGAGCGACCAATTGACTGAACTGGGCGCAAACTCGATGGACCGCGCCGATATCGTCATGATGACGCTGGAGTCGTTAGCATTGCGCATGCCGCTAACGGCATTGGCTAACACAAAAAATATCGGCGAATTGGCTGACTTGCTCCATGCAAAACTGCAATCAAGCTGAGCTGCTGATCACCGGCATCGGCATCACCTCAGCTATCGGCCAAGGGAAAGCGGCTTTCAGTTCAGCGTTGATGGCGGGCCGACATGCGTTTGGTGTGATGCAGCGCCCTGGCCGCCAATACGGCACGCCGCCCGGCGAAAGCGCTTTTTTGGGCGCGGAAATTCCTGCGCTGATATATCCCGAATCCCTGTCAAAAGCGCTGCTGCGCACGGCGTCCTTTTCAGCGCAAGCGGCATTGGTCACGCTGCATGAAGCCTGGGAAGACGCCAGGCTGGCTGCGCTAGAACCCGAACGTATCGGCCTCGTGGTCGGGGGCTCCAATTTCCAGCAACGCGAACTCGTGCAATGCCATGAAAGCTATCAAGACCGCGCCTGTTTCGTGCGGCCCAGCTATGGCTTGACGTTCATGGACAGCGATGTCTGCGGCCTGTGCAGCGAACAGTTCGGGATACGGGGCTTTGCCTATACGACGGGCGGCGCTTCGTCCAGCGGCCAGTTGGCGATACTCCAGGCGATTCAGGCGGTGCAATCCGGCCAGGTCGATGCCTGCATCGCAATGGGCGCATTAATGGACCTCTCCTATTGGGAATGCCAGAGTTTGCGATCCTTAGGCGCAATGGGTTCGGACCGCTACGCCAACGAACCGGCACAAGCCTGCCGGCCGTTTGACCGGCACCGGGACGGCTTTATTTTCGGGGAATCCTGCGGCGTGGTTGTGATAGAACGCGCCACTTCTATTGCGAGACCCGCCGTGCCAACCTATGCGCGGCTGGCCGGCTGGGCAATCGTCATGGATGGCAATCGCAATGCCGACCCATCCTGCGAAGGCGAAATCCGGGTCATTCAAAAAGCGCTGCAACAAGCGCGCATGCCGGCACAGGCAATCGACTATATCAATCCGCACGGGACCGGCTCGATTATCGGCGATGAAGCGGAACTTAACGCCATCCGGCATTGCGGACTGGCCCATGCCTATATTAACGCCAGCAAATCCATCATCGGCCACGGCCTGAGCGCAGCCGGCACGGTCGAAGTCATTGCAACCCTGCTGCAAATGCAGGCATCACGGCTGCACCCTACCCGAAATCTCGACGACCCGATCGAGCCTTCGCTAAACTGGGTGCGGGAGCGCGCCGTAGCGCAGCGCATTAAAAATGCACTGACACTGAGCATCGGCTTCGGCGGGATCAATACCGCCTTATGCTTACAGCACGATGCCGAATGAACATCACCCGACAACGACACCAGACGACAACAAGCATACGATGAAAACCTCTAAATTATTACTGTTTTTGCTGCTAAACTTGATTCTCGCAGCTTGCGGACAGCCTGGGCCGCTCTACCTGCCCGATAAAGCCTCGCCTGCCCCAATAGAACCGAAAAAAACGACACCTTAAAAAACACACATGGATTATTTTAATTACCGAAACGATGAGCTGTTTGCCGAAGATGTAGCGGTGCAGGACATCATCTATCAATACGGCAGCCCCTGCTATATCTACTCGAGAGCCACGCTGGAAAGGCACTGGCAGGCTTTTGACCGGGCTTTCGGCAGCTATCCGCATTTAATCTGCTATGCCGTCAAGGCCAATTCCAGCCTTGCCGTGCTCAATGTGCTGGCCCGTTTGGGTTCCGGTTTTGATATTGTGTCATTAGGCGAGCTGGAACGCGTTATCGCAGCCGGCGGCGATGTCCACAAAACCGTTTTTTCCGGTGTAGGCAAGCGTGAGGATGAAATCCTCGCGGCACTAAAGCTGGGCATACGCTGTTTTAATATCGAAGTCAGCGGCGAACTGGACCGCATCAACACGCTGGCCGGACAACTCGGCGTCATCGCCCCGGTGTCTTTTCGCGTAAATCCCGATGTCGACGCCAAGACGCACCCGTATATTTCCACCGGTTTAAAAGAGAACAAATTCGGCATCGACATTAACCAGGCCTTGACCGAATACCGCCGTGCCGCCGGCATGCCGTATATCAAAATTATCGGCATCGATTGCCATATCGGCTCGCAGCTCACCGATACCCGGCCGTTTCTCGATGCACTGGACAAGATTCTTGACCTGGTTAGCACGCTTAAATCCGAAGACATCATGCTGCACCATCTCGACTTGGGCGGCGGACTGGGTATTTGCTACAAGGATGAACAGCCGCCCGAACCTGCCGATTACATACAAGCCGTGTTAGCGCGCCTTGGTGGCGACTCGTTTGAAATTCTGCTGGAACCCGGCCGCGCTATCGCAGGCAATGCCGGCATCCTGGTCACGCAAGTCGAATACCTTAAACCGACGGCCAATAAAAATTTCGCTATCGTCGATGCCGCGATGAACGACCTGGTGCGGCCGTCCTTATACAGCGCCTGGCAGGATATTATTCCGGTCAATAAACACAGTAACGCGCCTGAAACGCATTGGGACATCGTCGGCCCGGTCTGCGAAACCGGTGATTTTCTCGGTAAGGACCGCGCGCTGAAATTAACTCAGGGCGACTTGCTAGCGATACGTTCGGCAGGCGCTTATGGCTTCAGCATGAGTTCCAATTATAATTCCAGGCCGCGCGCGGCCGAGGTCATGGTCGACGGAAGCCGGCACCATTTAATCCGGGCCAGGGAAACCATTGCCCAGCTTTGGGCCGGCGAACAGGTGCTGCCCTGATTGAAGTAACGGCAAGGATCAAGGATGTCCACGCCGGAATATCCACATAAGGATTATTTTTGCGCTTAACCGGTGACCGTCATGACTACTATCGCAGAGCTATCCCAATTAGACTTAAATGGCACTTATACTTACGCGGATTATTTAACTTGGCAATTTGAAGAGCGCCTTGAGCTTATCAAAGGCAAAATCATGCTGATGTCACCCGCGCCCAATGTCAATCACCAAAGCATTTCATTACGCTTAAGCGGAATTTTTTATAATGCCTTTAAAGGCCAGCCCTGCCAGGTTTTTGCCGCACCCTTCGACGTCCGCTTGTATAACCGCAAAAAGTCAGTGCTTGCCGACCGCGACATTTACACCGTGGTGCAACCCGATTTATGCGTTATCTGCGATGAAAACAAACTGGATACCCAGGGCTGTTCAGGCGCGCCGGACTGGATCATCGAAATCCTGTCCAAAGGCAATACCAAGCGCGAAATGCAGATTAAATACGAGCTGTACCAGGAAAGCGGCGTCAAGGAATACTGGCTGGTCTATCCTTACGAGCAGGCGGTTTACCAATTCGTATTGGACGACGAGCTGGAAAAATACCAATTATTCAAGATGTATTGCGGCGACGACATCGCCGCACCGTTTTTATTTCCCGATTTAGAGATTGATTTAAAAGAAGTATTCCTGGAATAACCCTCCCCTAATAGAACAAGGTAAGGAAAAGCCATGCAAGTCTTTATAGAAAACCTGGCGGCAAGCCATAACTACCAGTCCACGCGCTTATTGCAGATATTAAGGGCGATACAAGCGCGTTATCATCACATTCCTGAACCTGCGATCAATCAACTGGCCGGGCTGCTCGGCATCCCCGGCACTCAGATCACCGGCGTCGTTGAATTCTACAGCTTTTTTCATTCGACACCGCGCGGGCAATACGAGCTGCTAATCAGCGATTCGATTACCGATGCGATGCTGGGCAAGCATAGCCTGATGCAGTACCTGTCTGAAAAACTGCAACTTGCCGTCGGCGCGGTTCGTAACGACGGCCTGGTCAGCCTCGATAACACATCCTGTACCGGGCTATGCGACCAAGGCCCGGCCGGACTGGTCAACGGCTATGCATTAACGCATCTGGACCGTCCGCGCATAGACCTGGTTGCGGGCCTCATCAACCAGCAAAAGCCCCTGGCTGAATGGCCGCGTGAATTATTCGAGGTAGACGATAACCTGGTTAAGCCCGGCCTGCTGCTGGCGCGACCGATTGCGCAGGGCGAGGCGCTCAGGGCGACATTTAACCGGGGTTTGCAGGAATCACTGGCGGAAATCAACCAATCCGGTTTGCGCGGCCGCGGCGGCGCCGGTTATACGACGGGCTGGAAATGGCATCTATGTTACGAAGGGCCTGAAGAAGATGCCTTTTGCGATGTCGACGCACAAAAACAAGCGCAACGCTATGTGATTTGTAATGCCGATGAAGGCGAGCCGGGCACATTTAAAGACCGCGTACTGCTGAACAGCTACGCGCACCAGGTATTTGAAGGCATGACGGTGTGCGCCGCGATTATCGGCGCCAACCAGGGTTTCTTGTATTTGCGCGGCGAATACTTGTTCCTTTACGACAAATTGCAAGCAATATTGGCGGAGCGCCGGCAAGCCGGTTTGTTGGGTGACAATATCCTGCGGCAAGGACTGAATTTCGATATTGAAATCTGCCTGGGCGCAGGCGCCTATATCTGCGGCGAGGAATCGGCACTCATCGAATCGCTGGAAGGCAAAATGGGCATACCGCGCAACCGTCCGCCGTATCCGGTCACGCAGGGCTATCTCGGCAAACCGACGGTCGTCAATAACGTCGAAACATTTTTAGCCGCGGCCGCTATTGCTGTTAAAGGCGCCGGCTGGTTTGCCGCTATTGGCACCGAAAAATCCAAAGGCACGAAAATCCTCAGCATCAGCGGCGATTGCAGCCGCCCCGGCATTTACGAATACCCGTTCGGCACGGCGATACAAACAATTCTCGATGAATGCGGCGCAAGCGATGTGCTGGGCGTGCAAATCGGCGGCCCATCCGGCACGTTTATCTCCAATCAGGAGCTGCACCGCAAGCTGGCGTTTGAAGACCTCGCGACCGGCGGCTCGTTTATCATCTTTAACAACAGCCGCAACATCCTAGACATCGTTAATAATTTCACGCACTTTTTCGCGCATGAAAGCTGCGGGTTTTGTACGCCTTGCCGCGTCGGCACGGCGCTACTGAAAAAGCAACTCGATAAAATTGTCGAAGGCCACGGCTCGGCAGGCGATGTCGTCGCGCTCGAAGAGTTATGCCGCCTGGTCAAAAACCATAGCCACTGCGGCCTCGGACAAACCGCCGCCAATCCGGTACTGACCACGCTGGAACGCTACCCTGAACTGTATCAAAGCCGCTTGAAAAAAATCAGCTATGAACCGGGATTTGACCTGGATGGCGCTTTGGATATAGCACGGCGCATGGCCCAGCGTAACGACGCAGCGGCACATTTAACCCAGACGGAGGCAGAACATGACTAAGACCATCACAATAGACGGCAAAACCATCCCGTTCGAAGATGGGCAAACAATTATGCAGGCGGCGACGGCGGCGGATGTCTATATCCCGCATCTATGCCACCATGCTGAATTTACGCCGCATGGCAGCTGTAAACTGTGCACTATCAAAGTCAACGGACGTGTGTGCTCCGCCTGCACTTTCCCAGCCTCGGAAGGCCAGGATGTCTTGAATAACACCAAAGAACTGAATGATGACCGGCAAAAAATCACGCAAATGCTGTTTGTCGAAGGCAATCATTTCTGCCCGTCCTGCGAAAAAACCGGCAATTGTCAATTGCAGGCGGTCGCTTATCATTTGAATATGCTCGACAACCATTTCCCGCTGTTTTATCCGCATCGGGAAATGGACGCATCGCATCCTGATGTCATGATCGACCATAACCGCTGCATTTTCTGCACACTGTGCGTGCGGGCGAGCCGGGAGCATGACGGCAAGGACGTGTTCGCGATTTCAGGGCGCGGCATTAACAAGCACCTGATCGTCAACTCAGAAAGCGGCTTGCTGAAAGACAGCGACCTGGATATGAACGACAAGGCCGCGCATATCTGTCCGACCGGGGCGATTTTAATCAAACGCACCGCTTATCAGGTGCCGATAGGCCAACGCATCTACGACCATCACGAAATCGACGAAGTCAGTCTGGCGGAGCATCATCATGGCGAATAAAATCAGAGTAGCAACCACCTCATTGGCCGGCTGCTTCGGCTGCCACATGTCGTTTTTAGACATCGACGAACGCATGCTGCAACTCGCCGAACTCGTCGAATTCGACCGCTCGCCGATCACCGACATCGAACATTGCACGAACTGCGACATCGGCCTGATCGAAGGCGGCGTCTGCAATTCCGAAAACGTGCATACGCTGCGCGAGTTCCGCAATAACTGCAAAATCCTCGTTGCCGTCGGGGCCTGCGCAATCAACGGCGGCTTGCCGGCGATGCGCAACTTCATCCCGCTGGAAGAATGCCTGAATGAAGCGTATCGCGACGGCATCGGCGTCGAAAACCCGCAGATACCCAGCGATGTCGAATTGCCGTTATTGCTGGATAAAGTCCGCCCTATCCATGAAGTCGTGAAGATTGACTATTTCCTGCCCGGCTGCCCACCATCCGCCGATGTGTTCTGGAAATTTTTGACGGATTTGTTGGAGGGCAGGGAGCCGAAGTTGGATTATGACTTAGTGCATTATGATTGAACGACGTCAATAACTGGGAGGAATATCATGTATACGGTATATAAAATTAATGCCGATGAGTTAAACGAAAATTTTATAGCATCGATCAAAGCACTGTTTCAACACAAAGAAATTGAGATCGCTATTTGCGAAACGGCACAAGCCGGGCAGGATGAAACCGACTATTTATTGCGCGATCCCGCTAATGAATCGCGTTTATTAGCGGCTATCGAGCATGTTAAAAAAGGCGAATATATAACGGTTGAATTAGATAAGTTGTCATGAACATTGCCTTTGAACAAGGCGCTTTTGAAGATTTTACCAACTGGGCCAGTGAAGATAAAAAGCTCTATAAACGTCTTGTCGGCTTAATTAAAGAAACTGCGCGTAATCCATACACAGGTTTGGGTAAACCCGAACTCTTAAAGCATGCGTTACACGGCTATTGGTCTCGCCGCATTAATGATGAGCATCGATTAGTGTATAAAGTCGAAGCCGATAGATTGATTGTTATTAGCTGTAAGTACCATTACACAAAATAACAAATACGCTCCGTAGTGTTGGGTAAGCATTAGCGTAACCCGACATTGATCTATGATTTGCGGGTTGTATCTAACCCGATCTACATCTACGAGAAACATCATGTACGAACATTTAGAAACCGCTGAAAACCGTGACAGTTTAAAACGTGTCGTCGTCGACCCCGTTTCCCGCGTTGAAGGGCACGGCAAGGTCACGTTATTGCTCGACGAAAACAACAAAGTCCAGCAAGCCCGCTTGCATATCGTCGAATTCCGGGGTTTTGAGCGCTTTATCCAGGGCAGGCCTTATTGGGAGCTGCCGGTATTGGTACAGCGCTTATGCGGGATTTGCCCGGTCAGCCATCACCTCGCGGCCGCCAAGGCCATCGACCAATTGGTCGGCGTTGACCCGGCCAATTTGCCGGTATCGGCCGATAAATTGCGCCGCCTGCTGCATTTCGGGCAAGTCCTGCAATCGCACGCGCTGCACTTTTTCCATTTATCCAGCCCGGATTTATTGTTCGGCTTTGAAAGCGACATCGGCAAACGTAATATTATCGCCGTGTTGGGCGCCTATCCTGACATCGGCGTGCAGGGCGTAAAATTGCGTAAATACGGCCAGGAAGTGATACGCATGGTGTCCGGCAAGCGCATTCACGGCACCGGCGCGATTGCCGGCGGCATGAATAAAGCGTTGAACACGGCAGAGCGTGACACCCTGTTAGCAGATATTGACCAGATAGTAGCGTGGGCGGCGGATTCGGTGGCGCTGATCAAAAAAGTCCATTGCGCCAACCTGCCGTATTACGATGAATTTGCGACAATACGCAGCAACTATCTCGGCCTGATTAAGCCGGACGGCGCATTGGAGCTTTATCACGGCGGCATTCGCGCGAAAAACGCCAGTGGTGAAACCATCGCGGATCATGTCGATTATTGCCGCTATAACGATTATATCCATGAAGAAGTGCGCTCATGGAGTTATATGAAGTTTCCGTATTTGCTGTCCTTGGGCAAGGAAAACGGTTGGTATCGCGTAGGGCCCTTGGCGCGGGTAAACAACTGCGACTACATCAACACGCCGCTGGCTGAAGCGGCACGGGTCGAATTTAAGGCTCACGGTACGGAAGCGATGGTGCATAGCACGCTGGCTTTCCATTGGGCACGCTTGATTGAATTGCTGCATTGCGCGGAAAGCATTAAAACCCTTCTTCATGATCCCGACATCCTGGGTGGCGAGCTGGTCGCGCATGGC
>SCST01000769.1 GCA_004299465.1 Methylovulum sp.
CCGCCATAGCGCCGATAAACACCAAGGTTTGCGATATTTTTGTTAGCGCGAAACGCATGAAGAACAGCAAGAGGAATATAAAATTTCGTGTGCTTCGCGGCAGTTTGGTGTAGCCGATAATGAACATTTCAGCCTATATCGTTGCAGGTGCATAAATCCCGATTTAGTGTCAAACTAAACTCAGGTGGCCAAAATGAGAATATCGCCCTATCGAATACCACATCAGGGTGTCGCTTTTATAACTTTATGTAAACGATGAATAAATGATTAACTTCACTAAAATGCACGGCTTGGGTAATGATTTTGTTGTTATTGACGCTATCAGCCAAGCCATCGAATTAACGCCCGAACAAATCCGCTTCATGTCCGACCGCCATTTCGGTATAGGTTTTGATCAGCTATTGCTGGTCGAAGAACCTACTAGCCACAATGCCGATTTCAAATATCGAATCTTTAACGCCGACGGCGGCGAAGTGGCTCAATGCGGCAATGGCGCCCGCTGCTTCGCCCGTTTTGTCCGCAATAAGGGCTTATCCGATAGAGACAACATATGCGTCGATACGGACTCGGGCCAATTATTGCTTCATTTTGATGAAGATGAACTGATCACTGTCAATATGGGCATACCAAGGCATGCGCCTGCCGAAATTCCATTGCTCGCCGAACAGGAATCCAAGTTTTATACCGTCTCTATCAATGACACCGAAAAAGCGTTTGGAGCCGTTTCGGTAGGCAATCCGCACGCCGTTATTCAAGTTAACGATGTAAAAACCGCGCAAGTCGCAGAGCTGGGCAAGATCCTTGAAAATCACCCCGTTTTTCCCGAACGCGCCAATATCGGCTTTATGCAGGTAGTGGATCGCGAACATATCAAGCTCCGCGTCTATGAACGTGGCACCGCTGAAACGCTGGCTTGCGGCAGCGGCGCCTGCGCAGCCGTAGTCATCGGCATTGAACAGCATTTGCTGGACCATGACGTTCACGTTGAATTACCCGGCGGAGAATTAAAAATAAGCTGGGCAGGCCGCGGAGAACCCGTTTTCATGACAGGCGCTGCCGTCCCCGTTTTCGACGGCAAAATCAACCTGGCAAACAAGCCTGAAACATCGGAACTATCGGCAATGCAGATTGAGCAGTATCTGCAAAAACATCCCGAGTTCTTTAATGAACACCTGGACTTGCTGGAGCAGATAAAAATCCCTCACCCCAGCGGCAATGCCGTTTCGCTGATTTCAAAACAACTGGAAATATTCAGGAGCCGGCATCATGAAATGGAAAGCCAGCTTACGGCGCTGATAGAAATCGCCAGGGAAAACGATACGTCGTTCATCCGCATGCATAAACTGACGCTCGCATTGCTCGATGCATCGACATTGCAGGAAGCCATCGCCAATCTCGATATTGTTTTATCCGAGTATTTTTTCACCGATTTTGTCGCCGTCCGCATTATCAAAGCAAATCCCGATATCGCTATTGCCGACTTGTTTATTGAACCGGGCAGCGAAAGCCTGAAGCCCTTTGTCAAAGAATTGTCCACTAATGTGCCTTCCTGCGGCCGCCCTACCCTGGCCCAAGCCAGGGTGCTGTTCGGCGATGCGGCCGTGGAAGTAAAATCCTGCGCAATCATCCCGATGATCTTCACCGAACTTGAAGGCCTTCTTGCGATAGGCAGCAGGGAGGAAGGCCGCTTTCACTACAGCATGGGCAATTTATTTTTAACGCAGCTCAGCGAACTCATCGGCACCCGGCTGATTTCATTATTACAGCAGAAATAATATGCATGCCGATGCCGAACACATCCTCGCCGAGTTCCTGAACCTATTGGCCGCTGAAAAACGTGCATCGAAGCATACGCTAAAAAGCTATCGGCGGGATCTTAACCATTTAAGCCGCTATTGCACAAACAAACCGATCGAACGATGGCAAGATGTGCAGCAAAACGATATACGCGCACACATAGCGGGCAGGCATCGTGCAGGACTAGGCAGCAAAAGCCTGCAACGTGAATTGTCCGCCATTCGCAGTTTTTATAACTTCCTATTAAAAAAACAAATCGCCGACATCAATCCCGCACAACACATCAAAGCGCCCAAGCAACCGAGAAAACTGCCTAAAACGCTGGACGTAGACCAGGTCACCGGGCTGCTTGAGGCAGGCGCTGGCTCAGCGCTTGAAATCCGCGACTTGGCTATGTTTGAATTATTTTATTCATCCGGTTTGCGCCTTAGCGAATTATCCGCACTCGACCTGCCGGACCTGGACCTGGCCGATCAATCGTTGCTGGTGCGCTCAGGCAAAGGCGGAAAATCCAGGCTGTTACCGGTCGGTAGTAAAGCGGTCAAAGCTATTGAAAACTGGCTGCAGCAACGCTTGAAATACGCCAGCGTTTCAGAACCCGCCTTGTTTATTTCCTCGCGAGGGGCGCGTTTAGGTCAACGTAATATTGAATTAAGGCTGACGCAATGGTGCAAAAAAAAAGGCATTGCAGAACATATACACCCGCATATGTTGAGGCATTGTTTCGCCGGCCATTTACTTGAATCCAGTCAGGATTTGCGGGCTGTCCAAGAGCTGCTTGGGCATAGCAACATCAGCACGACACAAATCTATACACACCTTGATTTTCAGCATCTTGCTGATGTATATGATAAAACGCACCCAAGAGCCAAAAAAATATCGCCATAGCGCCTCACTCGATAAGCAAAAAAACAAAAAACCTGCTACCATGTCACGGATTTTTCATATAAATAGTTTCATACAAAAAGCAATCTGTTTTTCACGCATACTCACTTCGTTAAAGGATATCTGAAATGGCGGCAAACGAGACAATGCAAGATATAAAATCTAAAGGGATACTCTGGGGGTTTGGTGTTTTCGGCATCATTGTATTGGTTGTCCTGATTGTTTTAGGTGCATGGTGGGGAAGCGAGCCG
>SCST01000770.1 GCA_004299465.1 Methylovulum sp.
ATGGGGCTGGGCAAGACTTTGCAGGCGATTTGCGCCGCATCCTGGCTGGTCGATAATGCTGGTGCCAGGAAAGTCCTGGTGGTCTGTCCGGCTTCGCTAAAACATCAATGGGCCAGGGAAATAGCAAAATTTAGCGTGCATCCGGCGCAGATTATCCAGGGGGTGGCAGAAAACCGCTCTGTGCAGTACCGGGCGGATGCGCTGTTTTTCATCGTCAATTATGAATTGACGGTCCGTGATCTTAGCGTGATTAACGAAATGCTAAAACCCGACCTGGTCATTCTCGATGAAGCGCAGCGCATCAAGAACTGGCGCACCAAGCTTGCGTCAACGATCAAGTTAATCCCTTCGCGTTATGTGTTTGTGCTAAGCGGCACGCCGCTGGAGAATCGCCTTGAAGATTTGTACAGCCTGTTGCAAGTGGTCGACGCGCGCGTGCTGGGACCGTTGTGGCGCTGTTTGCTGGAATTCCATGTCACCGACGAGCGCGGCAAAGTCATCGGTTATCGTAACCTGTCGGAGTTAAGGCGACGTATCGCACCGGTGATGTTAAGGCGCAACCGCAGCCTGGTCAGCGACCAGTTGCCGGATAGGACTGAAGTGAGCCTGGATATTCCGATGAATGCCAAGCAAAGGGAGTTGCATGACTCGGCAATGTCGGCGGCGGGACAATTGGCGCAAATCGCCAAGCGCAGGCCGCTGACGCCCGGTGAGCAAAACCGGATGATGTCCGCATTGCAGCAGGCGCGTATGGCTTGTGATGCGGCGGGGCTGGTGGACAAACAAACGCAGGGATCGCCGAAGCTGGAGGAATTATCTCGTTTGCTGGAGGAATTGTGCCTGCAAAGTAATCGCAAGGCCGTGATTTTTTCGCAATGGGCGTTAATGACTGACATGGTGGAATCGCTGGTCAGGGGGATGGGGCTGGGTTGTGTACGTTTGCACGGCGGCATTCCCAGCCAGAAACGCGGCGAACTGATGGACAGGTTCCAGCAGGACGATGCGGTACAGGTCTTTATTTCCACCGATGCGGGCGGCGTCGGTTTAAACCTGCAATCGGCAACGGTGTTGATCAACCTGGATATGCCGTGGAATCCCGCCGTGCTGGACCAGCGTATCGCGCGTATACACCGCTTGGGACAGAAACAGAATGTACAGATTTTCCTGTTGCTGGCCGAAGACTCTTACGAACAGCAGGTCGCCAAGCTGGTGAAAGGCAAGCGGGATTTGTTTGATAATGTCATCAGCCCTGAAGCGTCTGAGGATGTGGTCGGGGTATCGAAAAAGATGTTGCAGGCGCTGATCGATAATTTGACCGGCGATGATAAAGCCGAAGATAAAGCCCCGTCAGAATCTGTTGACGTATCTGTGCTGGAAGCTGTTGGACAGGCGCAAGCCGTTAACAAACCGGGCGTTGTCGAAGTCGAGGATGATGGCCGGGTCCGGTGCCTGATAGCAAAAATCCAGGCTGCATTTGACGCCCGCATTGTGCGTATTTCAGGTTCCGGTGGCGGGCTGCTGGTGGTCGTCAATCAACAAAACGACACCGATGAGGCATCCGCGCAGGCGCTTTCCGAGCCGGATGTCCCCGTTGTTGTCATAGATTCCCGAGCCCTGGCCGGATTACAGCGTTTAGGCCTTGCCTCGCAGCTTGCCGAATCCCGGCTGTTGTTTGAGCCTGATGTTAAAGATCGGGAAACGGTAAATCCGTTGGTTAAATCAGCCGAGGAAAAGTTGCGTTCTGCGGAAATTTTACTGGAGCGGCAATCTACAGCCGGCGTGATGGATTTGCTGGCATCCTCGATGTTGGCGATGGCTGCCGCCAGTGCAGGGCTTGTCCAGGTTCCGGCAGCGGATGCAGCGGTTTTGTGGTTGTACAGCGAGGTCTTGCCGCAACAGTTGTTAACCCAGGAGCAGGCGGCGGCGATTGTGCGGGCCTTATCTTTAAGCCGGAACCCAGAGCTGCCCGTTAAGCTGATTGAACAATCGTTGGCGGATGCCCGGATGTTTTGTTCAGCCGGTCCGCTGGGCGAGGTGCGGACCTTAACGCATTGATGCGGCAAATATTGGGACGCATACTTGCCTGTACAGGTAATGAAATATCCCGAACTTTAATCACATTGAGGTTATTCCGATGGCTAAAATCACCCAATTATCACAATTGGACTTAAATCAAACTTATAGTTATGCCGATTACCTGACATGGACGCTAGACGAAACGGTGGAACTCATCAAAGGCAAGATTATGTTGATGTCGCCTGCGCCAACTGTAGGGCATCAACGGATTTCCACCCGTTTAACAGCAAGTTTGCATAATTTTTTCAGGCGTAAAAAATGTCAAGTATTTGCCGCTCCGTTCGATGTCCGTTTATATGATCGTAAAAAATCCATTTTAGCGAGTAAGGATGTCCATACCGTCGTGCAACCTGATTTATGCGTTATTTGTAATCCCGATGTTTTAGACGAACAAGGCTGCAACGGTGCGCCTGATTGGATCATTGAAATCCTGTCAAAAGGGAATTCCAAACGGGAAATGCAAATTAAATACGAGTTGTACCAGGAAAGCGGGGTAAACGAATACTGGTTGGTTTATCCGTATGAGCAAGCGGTGCATCAGTTTGTTTTAGATGGCGATGGCCGTTATCAATTAAAAGCGATGTATGCCAATACTGATAGGGCAACACCGCAGTTATTTCCTGATTTGCGGCTTGATTTAAGCGAAGTGTTTGAAACTTT
>SCST01000771.1 GCA_004299465.1 Methylovulum sp.
CGACAACATGAAACAACTTTTCGAATTCTTCCCGATTATCTTATTTTTCATCGCCTATAAGTTCTATGATATTTATGTGGCAACTGCAGTGGTCATGGTAGCCACGATGCTGCAGGTCTCATACAGCTGGTTTAAATACCGCAAAGTTGAAGCCATGCAATGGATTACACTCGGATTAATCGTCGTCATGGGCGGGGCGACTATTTATTTGCAGAATGAGCAATTTATTAAATGGAAATTATCCATCATAGAATGGTTGTTCGGCGCGGCTTTCCTAGGCAGCCAATTTATCGGTAAAAAACCCTTTGTCGAACGCATGATGTCCGCCAGCATCACGTTACCGCCAGCCATATGGAAGCGCTTGAACATGCTGTGGGCCGGTTTCTTCATCAGCGTCGGCTTTATCAATCTTTATGTCATGTATAACTATTCGACCGATGACTGGGTTACGTTTAAAACCTTCGGCGTACCCGGCCTGATGGTTATTTTTATTGTCTTACAAATGATTTTTTTATATAAATACGTCCCCGAAACGGAGGAATAGAGTGTTATACGCGATTATCAGTGAAGATGTAGCGAATAGCCTGGACAGAAGAATGTCCGCAAGGCCCGCCCATATTGCCCGACTTCAGGATCTTCAAAATGCCGGAAAACTCGTACTGGCCGGTCCCCACCCTGCCCATGATACCGAAAATCCCGGCGCAGCCGGCTTTACCGGCAGCCTGATTGTTGCTGAATTCGATAATTTGGCGGCCGCAAGCCAATGGGCTGACGCCGACCCTTATATCGATGCCGGCGTTTATGCCAAAGTCACCGTTAAACCCTTTAAAAAAGTATTTCCCCAATGACAAGCGAATTAATTAAAAATGCATTAACCGACGCCTTCAAGCCCGAGTTGCTGGAAATTATCGACAGCAGCGCCGCTCATGCAGGGCATGCCGGCGCGCGTAGCGGCGGCGGCCATTATCATGTCACCATCGTCGCCGATGGTTTTGAAGGTAAATCATCCGTCCAGCGCCATCAATTGGTCTATATGGCGCTGGGCGACTTGATGAAACAACAGATTCATGCCTTAGGCATTAATGCCCTCTCACCCTCTGAAAAAACCGAAGGAACTATCTAATGAAAAAAACATTTATCCCTCTGCTTGTTGTAGGTACTGCGTTACTCGCCGCCGGTTGCGAGCAAAAAACCGCAGATAATGCCGCACCAACCGCATCAACGGCACCTGTAGTCGACAAGGCCGATGCCATCGCTGTCGTAAATGGTAAATACATCGCCAAAGAAACATTGGCTAACCTGGAAAAAGAAATTGCGATGCGCAGCCAGGGGCAAACCATCCCTAAAGAAAAATTAATCGAGGAACTGATCCAACGTGAGCTGTTGATCCAGGATGCGCTGCAAAAGCAACTCGATAAATCACCTGAAGTGCTGGCTAATATTGAAGATGCTAAAAAATCAATACTGACGCAAGCCGATGTGCAAAACTTCATGAAAACCAATCCGGTTACCGATGCTGAAATCAAGGCTGAATATGACAGCAAAGTCGGTGGAACTAATGCGACGGAATACAAAGCCCGCCATATCCTGGTAAAAACCGAAGCGGAAGCTAAAAAAATCATCGCCGAGCTGGATAAAGGCGCCGATTTTGCCAAGCTGGCGAACAAAAGCTCCCTGGATGCCAAGGAATCACAAAGCGGCGGCGATTTAGGTTGGTTTGTCGCCAGCCAAATGGTTGAACCCTTCTCTAAAGCCGTTATCGCACTGGAAAAAGGCAAATACACGACGGCACCGGTACAAACCCAGTTTGGCTGGCATGTTATTTTAAGAGAAGATTCGCGCGCGCAGACTCCTCCTCCGCTGGAAGCAGTGAAAGAACAACTGACGCCTTTCCTGCAACGCAAAAAACTGCAAACCATGCTGGAAAACCTGCGCAAGCAAGCCAAAGTTGAAATCCTGGTGCCGTTGACTGATGAAAAACCTAAAGCAGACGCTGCAGATGCAAAACCAGCCGAAGCAGGACAACCGGTTACTGAAGAAGTTGATGTTGAAGAAGTGAAAGATGCCAATGGAAAAACAGTTGAAGAAAAAATAACCGTTAAAGAGGAAGTAGCCGAAGAAAAGGCGCCTGCCGAGGCCGGCAAGCCTGAAGCAGAGGCAAAAAAACCTGCCGAAGCCAAAAAATAACGGTCAATTCCACGTAAGTGAGTAAGTGTAAGGGCGGATTTATCCGCCCTTTTTAATACCAGTCGCAGGCTTATCCCTTGAGCTATCCGCGCTTATCATATCCACCTGCGTTATCTGCGTTCTATCTTTCTAGCTGTTAGACCGTTGCCGCTTTTTTATACTATTTTTTCCAGGTACTGCAAAATAAGCTGCACACTGCGATTTCCCCTGTATTCATTGACATCCAGCCTATAAGCCGCAACGATTTGCCTAAGCCCCAGCCATTGTTCAACATGATCGACAAAAAAAGCAATCGCATCGATCAACAAATCGCCACCGGGATTGCGCAATACTAATTTAAGATGCCGTTGTCCGACGATGCGCGCCTGGATCACATCGAATACCCCATGAAATACAGGCTCCGGGAACGCCTGTCCCCAGGTTGCCGCCTGTTGCAATAAATCGGCAGTTTCAACCGTCATGTCCTGCTCAGCCAGTTCCCCGTCAGACAGTATTTTTTGTTCCAGGTCAACATCAGCCAGGCGCTTGCCGACCATCTCGTCAAACACCAGCGCGAAAGCCGGGTAATCATGCATCGTCAAGCTTAAGCCCGCCGCCATCGCATGACCGCCAAATTTACTCAGCATCTTGGGATGCGCAGCGGCAATATCGCTCAATACATCACGGATATGCACACCGGGAATGGACCGCGCCGAGCCTTTTATCAGGTCCTTGCCGGCCGGTGCAAACGCGATAACCGGCCGGTGCAGCCTGTCCTTGATACGCGAGGCCAGGATGCCGATCACGCCCTGATGCCATTCAGCATTAAACAAGCAGACCCCGGCGGGCAGATGATGCTCGTCCAGCGCCTTCATTTCCGCCAATAACGTCATCGCCTCCTGTTTCATTTGCCCTTCTATTTCCCGCCTGTCGCTGTTCAGTTCATCCAATTGGCCAGCGATTGTTTTTGCCAGCGCGGAATCATCGGTGATCAGGCATTGAATGCCTAAAGACATATCATCCATGCGTCCTGCTGCATTCAACCTGGGACCCAGCGAAAAGCCCAAATCCGCGGCGTTAATAGCCTGCGGATTCTTGCCCGCGACATCGATCAGCGCCATCAAGCCCGGATGGCTGCGGCCTGTGCGTATGCGCAGCAAGCCCTGATGCACCAGAATCCTATTAACCTGGTCGAAGGCCACGACATCGGCCACCGTGCCTAAGGCGACGTAATCCAGCAACTGGGCAAGATTCGGCTCCTGCATCTGTCGCTTTACAAACCAGTGCTGTTCCCTAAGCCGGCTCCGTAAGGCCATCAAGACATAAAACATAACACCGACGCCGGCCAGCGCTTTGCTGGGGAACGCATCATCAGCCAGGTTAGGGTTAACGATAGCGTCGGCCAGCGGAAGTTCTGCTCCCGGCAAATGATGATCCGTAACCAGCACCTTGATGCCCGCCGCTTTTGCCGCATTAACGCCGTCTATGCTGGATATGCCGTTATCGACAGTAATAATAACGTCCGGCTGCTGCAATTTGACCAGTTCGACGATTTCCGGCGTTAAGCCGTAGCCGTATTCAAAGCGGTTGGGCACAACAAAGTCGACATGAGCCGCTCCCAGTAATTGCAAGCCTTTGATAGCGACGGCACAACTCGTCGCGCCGTCGGCATCGAAATCGGCGACAATCGAAATCCGCTGTTGCTCGTTGAGCGCCGTAATCAATTCAGTAACCATCTGCTCCATGCCCGATAACAGCCACGGCGACGGCAGTTTTGCCAGCGTCCTGTCCAGTTCCGTCGCCGACAATAATCCTCGCGCCAGAAAAATACGTTCCAGCAGCGGATGAATCACACCGAATTGAGCCCGTTTTTTACTCAGTGGACGGGAGATAATAGTTTTTTTTACACCTTGATAGTACATGCCTGATATCTGCCTGAAAACAATCCAATAATAGTAAACCAATAAATCAAAAGCCGGGACCGTCCAAATATTGCCATCATTTATTCTATAACTATTTGATTTAAAATAATACTTAGGCAATTGCAGACACTGCCGAGTCTCCTTGCTTAATAAATGCAACCCGGCTTCTTGATGATGGGGCGGCATTACCGTGCTGTTATCAAACACATAAACACAGCCCGGCACGCTTCAACAATCATCAACAACATAGCCACACCCAGGCAATTATTGTAACCTAGGCAGCATTCCCGGCCGGCTCAATCCGTCTCACCACCCCACAATCTCAACGCGATAACCATGCAAAATTACCAACATATTTTACTGGCAGCCGATTATTCGGAACATTGCGACACCGTCGCCCGCAAGGCCAAGAGTTTGGCGCACCTGTATCAGGCAAAGCTCAGCCTTATTCATGTCCTCGATAATATTCCGATACCGGATACCGGTTACGGCACAGTGATCCAACTGGATAAAGATTACGATAACGAATTGCTGGAAGCCGAAAAAAATAAATTCATACGCTTGTGTCATCGACTGGATATTGACCCGGCTAGGCAGTGGCTGGTTTGGGGTGTCCCGAAACAGGAGATCGTCAAGATTGCAGCGCAGGAACAGGTCGATTTAATCGTGGCCGGGGCGCATGGATGGCACGGTTTGGCGCTATTGTTACTGGGTTCTACAACAGACAGCATCCTGCATCATTCCCCATGTGACGTAATCGCTATACGCCTGCAGGACGATATGCCGGCGTCCAAGACATGATGTTACGCTCATCGTTAAAAATTAAAGATCGCAATCCGCCCCCAAGACGCTGTCGACCACACACAAGGCCGCCATATTAACGATCCGGCGCACCGTTGCCGAAGCGGTCAGGATATGCACGGGCCTGGCGCAGCCCAATAGCACAGGCCCTATCGCAACGCCGCTGCCGGCTGCGGTTTTAAGCAAATTGTAGGCGATATTCGCCGCATCGATATTCGGCAACACCAGCAGGTTGGCGCTACCTTTTAGTGCCGAGTCGGGCATCATTTTCTTCAGCATATTGAAATCCAGCGCGGTATCGCCGTGCATTTCGCCGTCCACTTCCAACTCCGGCGCCTGCTTCTGGATAATGGCAAGCGCCGCGCGCATTTTTTGCGCCGACTCACTGTTGCTGGAACCGAAATTGGAATGCGACAGCAACGCGACGCGCGGCACCAGGCCGAAATGGCGCATCTGTTCTACGGCAAGCAAGGTAATTTCGGCAAGCTGTGCAGCCGTCGGATTTTCATTGATATGCGTATCCACCAGGACAACCTGGCGGTCAGGCAACACCAGGCAATTCATCGCCGCATAAACATTAACGCCCTCGCGTTTGCCCAATACCTGGTCGATATAATGCAAATGCAGGGTTGGCGTGCCGAACGTGCCGCAAATCATGCCGTCGGCATAGCCTTTATGAATCAGCATCGCCCCGATCAAGGTCTTACGGCGGCGCATTTCCAGCTTGGCGTATTGTTCGGTGACGCCTTTACGAATCGTCATATCCAGGTAGGTTTGCCAAAAATCACGATAACAGTCATCAAGCTCAGGATTGACTACCTGGAAATCAATACCCGGCTTCAGGCGTAAGCCGAATTTCTCGATATCTTGTTGCAGCACAGCCGGACGGCCAATCAAGATGGGCGCTGCCAGTTTTTCATCAACTAGGATTTGTACCGCACGCAAGACACGCTCCTCTTCACCCTCGGCAAAGACAATACGTTTTTCGGCTTGGGCCGCTTTTTTGGCATGCTGGAAAATCGGCTGCATAAAACTGCCGCTGTGATAGGCAAACTGCTGCAGCCGCTCGACATAAGCGGCTATGTCCTCGATAGGATGCGCGGCAACGCCGGATTTCGCCGCCGCTTCGGCAACCGCAGGAGCGATGTGGCTCATCAAGCGCGGGTCAAAAGGCAGCGGAATCAGGTAATTGGGCCCGAAAGACAGGTTGCTGATACCGTAAGCAGCCGCAACGATGTCGGATTGCTCCGCCTGGGCGAGCGCGGCAAGCGCATGGACGGTGGCGATTTCCATTTCACGCGTGATCGTCGTCGCGCCGCAATCGAGCGCGCCCCGGAAAATATACGGGAAACACAGGACGTTGTTGACCTGGTTCGGGTAATCGGAACGGCCCGTGGCAATAATGGCATCATCACGCACGGCCCTGATCTCTTC
>SCST01000772.1 GCA_004299465.1 Methylovulum sp.
CCGGCACCCGAAACGCTGGCAGGACATCGAAGAACTACTCGACGCTGGCATCGATGTGTATACGGCTCTCAATGTGCAGCATCTGGAAAGCCTTAATGACGATATAGGCCAGATTTCCGGCATACGGGTTTGGGAAACCGTGCCGGACACGGTGTTTGAAGCCGCGAATGAAGTCGAACTGGTGGATCTGCCGCCCGACGAATTGCTGGACAGGCTCAAGGACGGCAAGGTTTATTTACCGCAACAAGCCCAGGCGGCAATCAATAATTTTTTCCGCAAAGGCAACCTGATCGCATTGCGGGAAATGGCGCTCAGGCAAACCGCCAATCGTGTCGATGCACAGATGCTGGTTTATCGCGAGGACCATTCTATCCGCGAAATCTGGCAGGTCAACGAGCGCATATTGGTGTGCATAGGCCCAAACATCCTGGCCGAACGCCTGGTTCGCGCCGGCAAGCGTTTTGCGACCAGCCTGCGTGCGGACTGGATCGTCGTTTATGTCGAAACGCCCGAATTGCAACGCTTGCCGGCGGAAAAACGTGACGGCGTATTGCGCATTCTGCGCCTCGCCGAGCAATTAGGCGCCGAGACCGCGACCTTGAGTGCGCCCGATATGAGCGCCGCTATCGTCAAATACTCCAATGAACGGAATGTCACCAAGATTGTAATGGGGAAGCCGACCCGCCGGGGCTGGAAGCGTTTGGTACTGGGTTCGGTCGTGGATATGCTGATCAGCGATGCGCACAATATCAATTTATACCTGCTGGGCAGCCCCAGGCCAGGACGGGACGGTAAAGACCGGCCCGAAAATTCCCTATACCGGAAAAATCCACTGCCGGGGCTGAGCGGAAAACTGTCATCGCGAAAAAAAAACAAGTTAGGCTACGTTTGGGCGGTGATCGTCACCGTCGCCAGCACGGCACTGGCTTACCTGATGTTCGGCAGGTTTGAGCTGGCTAACCTGATTATGGTGTTCTTGCTGGGCGTGGTATTTATTGCGACCCGTTTCGGTCGCGGCCCTTCCATTCTGGCGTCTTTTCTCGGCGTGGCAATATTCGACCTGTTCTTCGTGACGCCCTATTTCAGTTTTACAGTAGCCGACAGCCAATACCTGGTAACGCTGCTGGCGATGCTGACCGTAGCGATGTTAATCAGCAACCTGATGGCTAATGTGCGCTCCCAGGCCAAGGTGGCGGGGCACCGTGAGCGGCGCGCGACGGTGTTGTATGCGATGAGCAAAGAGCTGACGGCGAGCCAAAACGAAGACGAAATCGTGCGCACCGCCGTACACCATTTTTATACGGAGTTTGGCAGCCGCAACGTCATTCTCTTCCCTGACGCCGACGGCCGCATTGTTTACCCGGCCGGGGGGGGGATGCCTGAATCACTGCATGCCGCCGACCTCAGCGTTGCGCAGTGGGTGATGGATCATGATGAGATCGCAGGCCAAGGCACCCATACCTTGCCGGGCGCCCAGGAAGTTTATTTCCCGTTGAGTAACAAGGAAACCATGCTGGGTGTCCTGGTGTTATTGCCGGTTAATTTGCGCCGGATATTCCTGCCTGAACAGCAAAAATTGCTGGAAACCTTTTTAGGGCAAATTGCCCAGGCCATTACCCGGGTGCGCTTGACCGAGCAAGCCCGTAAAGCGCAGGTGGAAATGGAAGCCGAACGCTTGCGCAACTCGCTGCTCAGCTCCATTTCCCATGATTTGCGCACGCCTTTGGCGACTATCGTCGGTTCGGCCAGCACCTTGGTGGAGGAAGATAAGGCTCTCAAGACCGAAGACAAGCTGGAGCTAAGCCGCGCCATTTACGATGAAGCAGAGCGTATGTCGAACCTGGTCAATAATATCCTGGATATGGCGCGGCTTGATGCAGGCGCCGTTGAATTGAACAGGCAGTGGTACCCGCTGGACGAAATTATCGGCGTCGTGCTAACGCGCTTGCAAAAACGTCTTACAGACCGCCAGATAACGGTTAAATTGCCGCCCGGTATCCCGATGCTTTGTGTCGATGCCGTGATGATCGAGCAGGTGTTGATCAATCTGCTGGAAAATGCCGTGCGTTACACGCCGGAGGGCAGCCCTTTGGAGATCATCGCGGAAGCTTCTGACGATGCCGTGGAAATATCGCTGGCCGATAGCGGGCCGGGTATACCCGAAGGCCTTGAACACGAACTGTTTGAAAAATTTTACCGGGTTCACCACGAAGCGGCGCAAAGCGGGGTAGGCTTAGGCCTGGCGATATGCAAGGCGATTATTGAAGCGCATGGCGGCAGCATTCACGCGCAAAACCGTAAAGAGGGCGGCGCGGTATTTTCGTTCCAGATACCCGTAGATCAAACGCCGCCAGTAATGAGGCAGGAAGAGTGAATTGCTGATTAGCCATGACTAATACCAACCCCGTTATTGTTGTTATCGAGGATGATCCCGCGATACGCCTGTTTTTGCGTACCGGCCTCAGTGCCCATGACTTCAAGGTGTTCGAAGCAGACCGCGGCCGGCAAGGCATTATCGAGGCGGGCGTGCGCAAACCCGACCTCATCATCCTTGACCTGGGATTGCCGGACATGGATGGTGTCGCCGTTATCAAAGCGATACGGGAATGGTCGACGATGCCGATCATCATTTTATCCGCACGCAGCACCGAGCAGTACAAGATCGACGCGCTGGATGCCGGGGCCGACGATTACCTGACCAAACCGTTTGGCTTGGGGGAATTGCTGGCCCGGATCAGGGTTGCCCTGCGCCATTCGGTCAGCAGCCCGGCGCAGGATCAAAACGGTATTTTTACCACCGGCGCATTGAAAGTGGATTTACTGAAACGACAAGTCGCTGTCGGCGACAACGAAGTTCACCTGACGCCGATACAGTACCGGCTGTTGTGCCTGCTGATTAAAAATGCCGGCAAGGTATTGACGCATCAATACATACTCAAGGAAGTCTGGGGACCGTCGTATAAGGATAACTCGCATTATCCGAGGATTTACATGAGCCAGCTCAGGCAGAAACTGGAAACCGACCCGACCCAGCCGCAGTATTTATTGACGGAATCGGGCGTAGGTTACCGGCTTAAAGTCTGATTGCCGGCATTTTCAAAGGCGTATGAATTTGTCCAGTATAGCGTCCGGCATGGCTTTGCAGCCGTACTGGGTTGCGCAGCCTGTAGCGATGACCAACATCCAACAGGCGAGAATAATGGAAATGGGGCAGTAACGTGTCATGGCTTTTTTTCCGCTTTTTGAGTATCCCACGGCTTTCTCATAAAAAATTAACTTGCTTAAGCGTTGAAATGAGGATTTCAGGTAAATCAACAAACTCCTCACAATTTCTTGGAAATTCGTCGTGCCCGACCAGCGCAGTATGTTGGTTGCGAAACAACGCAACTTTCCCAGCACTTGAGCTTGGTTTCCGTTTTTGACCTGCACGTTATCCTCGTCGAAAGTGACATCCAAAATCCAATTATTCGATTCTACCCCCCCAATGTTTGCGTATAGTGTCCGCCAATTCCGAGCCGGTCTGGGCTGAGCTAACCGTTTGATTGCTTATGTAATAGGACGCTTCTGCCGTGGCCTTTTCCGTGCTGGTGTTGAAGGTTTCCCGATGGATAACAATCAGCGTGTTTATGGCGCTTTTTTGCCAACGCGCGTCAAGGGCCGTCGATTTCATTGAAAATAACTGCGCCTGTCGCGTGGTGATTCGGCCATGCCCCGGA
>SCST01000950.1 GCA_004299465.1 Methylovulum sp.
TCTTTTTCTTTGAATTTTTTGAAACCGCCGTAGCATATTGCAGCTAAAATCGGAGTAAATTTTAAAACCGTAATCAGTTGAGCGTATTTTGGGCTTTCCCCAAGATAAATTCGGTAGTAGGTGTAGGCTGCAAAAATATAGTCGGAGAGTAAATGCTTGGAATAAAAATATAAAACCGTTGGTGCATAAAGTACTGCAAATCCAATGGATAAAATAATTCCCCGAAGTATAAAATCCTTAAAATTTTTAATATACAAAAACAGGAAAATCCCGAGTGCAGCTGCTTCAAAAGCCCCCACCTGTTTGTAAAGAGAAGCAATTGCAAAAAGAAATCCGGCGGCAAAAAGAGAAATAAAATCAAATTTACGCTTAACGGCAATTAATATCGCAGCCGAAATCGGCAGAATCATAAAAATTTCCGTTAGGGCTAAATTGCCCTCGATTAATCTAAGAGAGGTCAAAATTCCGAAAACCGCGGTAGCAATAAGAGCCCTTTTTTCACCCAAAAGTCCCTGGGCAATTTCGTAAATCATTACTGCAGTTGCAAGTATCGTAACGGCAGCTGTCAAATGCAGCCAGAACATTGAAACACCGAAAAATTTGAAAATTGCCGCGTATGTCAGATAGATCATCGGCGGCTTATTGTCCCAGGCGGTTGCGTAAAGTGTCCCCCCTAAATTCAAATTCCTTGCAACAGCGGCAAAAATTCCCTCGTCTCCATACCAAAATGGTTCAAAAAGCGATGGGAATCGTAAAATGAAGGTCAACAACAAAATTCCCGCTAAAATTAGGTGGTGATGTTTATATTGTGCTTTTAAAGTTTTGATCATTTACTAATTTTTAATTTTCAATTTAGAATTTTCAATCAATTTTTAAAATTTAATTTTGAAACATTCATATTTCAATTAAAATTTCTAATTTAAAATTTTAAATTTACAATCTAACCTCGAACACCTAATACCTAACCTCTAAACTTGGCCCGGGTGTCATATAAAAAAATGTTCCGTCTACATTCTCTTTTACGGCAACTTTTCCGCTTGAGACATAAGCATCCAACAAACTTTTCCCGGAAAACTGTACCAGTCCTTCCGGTAACACAACCAGGTCATTTTTAAGGTTATTCCTGTTTC
>SCST01000773.1 GCA_004299465.1 Methylovulum sp.
CAGCAGGTTTTTGCCGAGCTCATGACCGCCTTGTTCAGCCTGTCGAAATCAGCGTTTGAAATTTCACTGGGCTTAACCGGTGTACTGTCGTTATGGCTCGGCATTATGCGTATCGCTGAAAAAAGCGGCTTCATCCTGTTATTAACCCGAGGCCTTACGCCGTTATTCAGCCGTTTAATGCCCGATGTGCCGAAAGACCATCCGGCCTTGGGGGCTATTGTGATGAATATTTCCGCGAATGCACTGGGGCTGGACAACGCCGCGACGCCGCTGGGCATTAAGGCGATGAAGGAATTGCAATCGCTGAATCCCCACCCTGAAATTGCCAGCAATGCACAAATCCTGTTCCTCGTCATTAACACCTCCAGCGTCACCCTGCTGCCGGTCTCGATTTTGACCTACCGCGCGCAATTGGGTGCGGCCAATCCCTCCGACGTCTTCATTCCCATATTGATTGCCACCTATATGTCGACGCTGGCGGGATTACTGGCCGTTGCCGCGGTACAGAAAATCGACCTGCTGGATAAAATCGTCATCGCTTACCTGGGCGGTTTTACACTGGCTGTCGGCGGCTTGCTGGCGTATTTTTCAAATTTACCGCAACAAGTGATGATTGAGCAATCGGCGACGATGAGCAATGTCATCCTGTTCTCGCTGATCATGATCTTTATCGGCGGCGCGGTGTATAAAGGCATTAATGCCTATGATGCGTTTATCGAAGGTGCAAAGGAAGGCCTTCAGACCGCCATCGGCATCTTTCCCTACTTGATTGCGATGCTGGTTGCAATCGGCGTATTCCGAGCCAGCGGCGCACTGGATTTGCTCAGCGACCTGATACGCGCCATCGTGCATTTCTTTGCGCTCGACGACCGTTTTGTCGACGGCCTGCCGACCGCGCTGATAAAACCGTTCAGCGGCAGCGGCGCCAGGGCGATGATGATCGATACGATGAAAACACACGGCGCGGACTCATTTGCCGGCCGCCTGGCCTGTATCGTGCAGGGCAGTACCGAAACTACGTTTTATGTGCTCGCCATTTACTTCGGTTCGGTCGGTATCAAACGTATTCGCCATGCTGCCAGCTGTGGGATAATAGCCGATTTTGCGGGCGTCGTAGCCAGCATATTGGTTACTTACTGGTTCTTTGGATAAATGAAAGTTCACCTTAAAACACTCGGCTGCCGGCTTAACGAAGCGGAATTGGAAACCTGGGCGCAGGCCTTTCAAAAATCCGGCCACCAGATTACGCGGCACGCTGAAAACGCGCAATTGGTCGTTATCAACTCCTGCGCCGTCACGCAGGATGCGGCGAGAAAATCACGCAACCTGATACGCCGTATCCATCGCGATAATCCCGAAGCCAAGCTGGTCGTCAGCGGTTGTTACGCCACATTAAATGAAGACGAAGCCGCAGCGTTGCTGGGCGTTGATATGGTGGTCAGCAACCGGGATAAAAACCGGCTGGTGGAAAAAGCCTTGTCCGGGCTGAATATGGACACGATGCCGGCGATGTCGACCGAGCCCGGCGAGACCTCGCTGTTCACACGCGGCAGGCAACGCGCTTTTATCAAAGTGCAAGACGGCTGCCGTTACCGTTGCACGTTTTGCATTGTTACGGTAGCGCGCGGCGACGAAAACAGCCGGCCTGTACAAGCCGTTGTTGATGAAATCAATGCGTTACACCAACAAGGCATCAACGAAGTCATCCTGACTGGCGTGCATTTAGGCGGTTACGGCAGTGACCTGGGCAATAACCTGGTCGATTTGGTTAACGCGATACTCACGCAAACCGACATACCTCGGCTTAGGCTGGGTTCACTGGAACCCTGGGAACTTTCCGAAGATTTTTTCGCGCTGTTTGAGCACCCGCGCTTGATGCCGCATTTGCACCTGCCCTTGCAAAGCGGCTCCGATGCGGTGCTGCGGCGTATGGCGCGACGCTGCAAAACCGAGGAATTCGCCGTTATCGCCAGACAATTAAGATCGCAGGCTCCACACTTTAATATTACGACCGATATTATCGTCGGTTTTCCGGGCGAGACGGCACAGGAATGGCAGGACAGCTACGATTTCATCAGACAGGTCGGTTTCGGCCATATCCATATCTTCACTTATTCGAAACGCGAAGGTACTAAAGCCGCGACCCTGCCGAACCAGGTGGCCGATGACGTCAAGAAGCAGCGCAGCCGGCAATTGCATGAGCTGGCTAATGACATGAAACAGCAATTTTGCCGAAGCAACCTGGGCAATCGTTTTCCCGTACTGTGGGAAGCTTACACCGAAGCCTATGGGGAAAAGCAACTGGCGTTTGGCTATACGCCGAATTATCTTCGTGTCGCTTGCGTGGTCGATAACGAGGCATCGCTGGAAAACCAGACCGTCGAAACACGATTGACGGCGTTCAGTAATGACTGTATTTTCGGGGAATTGGCGCGATGAACTAGGCGCTTACGTCAAGGCGCACGATATGCGCCTTGACCTGTCCTAGCGGATGCACAAGGCGCGCGCGGCGCGCCCTACATTACTTACATTTGCAAAATTTTTTCAGGACATCGCAGGTTTCCAGCTTTGCGGCCAGTTGGGCGGAAAATTGCCCGAAATAAGCGCCTATAACAATGGAAATCGACACGAGAATAAGAGGATTATCCAAAGAAACGCTCGCCAACACGCCATGCGTCAATTTATCAGGGGTTTGCAGCAAATACGCAAACGCGGAAGAGTAACCCAACACACTGGCGGGTATGCAGGCCAACTGGGGAATGTTAGCCGCCAGGCACATCACCAGCACGGTCGCAGTGACTGCAATGGCCGCCATTAACGGGAAGCCAAGAAAGGTATCCGCAGGGATATTGGTAATTTCAAAAGCGCCTATCCAGGCCATCAGAACGCCAAAAATACCGCACACGATTACATTGATTAAGGCTTTTTGGTCGGCGCCTAAAAAGAAATAAGCCGCCCATGCAATGGTTGCGGCCCATATCAAATAAAAACCGCTTAAAGGTCCCACAGCCAAAAAGGTTGCTACTCCAGCAAGCACAGCAATGCTAACCGAGAGCGCTGTCAATTTATTCATCATCTATCTCCAAAATGTCACCTCATTGAAAGTGTATAGCCAGATTCCAGGTCGAGGCGGAGCTGCGAAATCTGACCCATCGTTTTAATCAGGCATGATTTGCCTGACTGGTTTGAATGTTACCAGAGTTTAGTGGCTAGAGAAATGCTTGATGGTTAATTGAAGGTGATTAAGCAAGCGCCGGACGGCAGGCTATGACAGCGACAAAAAGCGCTTGCCCGCATGCTGTCATATTTTTCGCACATTTAAATTCAGACCATGTAAAATTGCCCGACTGTTTAAGTAACTGTTTAAATCATTCTGGGATATTTTAAAGTGTTTAGAGGAACAACCATTCTTTCCGTTCGCCGAGGCGACAAAGTGGTGATCGGCGGCGACGGCCAGGTCACGCTGGGTAATACCGTCATGAAAGGCAACGCCCGCAAAGTGCGCCGTTTATATCATGATAAAGTGATCGCCGGCTTTGCCGGTGCTACCGCCGACGCGTTCACGCTGTTCGAACATTTCGAGGGTAAATTGGAAAAACACCGCGGCCATTTAACCCGCGCCGCCGTGGAAATGGCCAAGGACTGGCGCACCGACCGCGCCCTGCGCAAACTGGAAGCCCTGCTGACTATTGCCGACGCTAAAACCTCGCTGATTATTTCCGGTACCGGTGATGTCATCGAACCTGAGTATGACCTGATGGCGATAGGTTCGGGCGGCGCTTTCGCCCAGGCGGCGGCGCGCGCCTTGCTGGAAAACACCACGCTCAGCGCGCGCGAAATCGTTGAAAGATCGTTAACTATCGCTGCCGATATTTGCATCTATACCAACCATAACTTGCGCATAGAAGAATTAGACGCAGAACCTAACGAATAACGAGTCAACGCATGTCACAAATGACCCCTAAAGAAATTGTAAGCGAACTGGATAAACACATTATCGGCCAGGCCAGCGCCAAGCGCTCGGTCGCGATCGCACTGAGGAACCGTTGGCGGCGGCAGCAGGTTGACGCCAAGCTGCGCGATGAAATCACGCCTAAAAACATCCTGATGATCGGCCCTACCGGCGTCGGTAAAACGGAAATCGCCCGCCGTTTGGCGCGCCTTGCAAACGCGCCGTTTATCAAGATAGAAGCCACCAAGTTTACTGAAGTCGGCTATGTCGGACGGGATGTTGAATCGATTATCCGCGATTTGGTCGATACGGCGATCAAGATGACGCGCATGGAAGAGATGAACAAGGTTCAAACCAGGGCTTTCGACACCGCTGAAGACAGGATACTGGACATCCTGTTGCCGTTACCGTTATCAGGCAGCGGTAGTTTATCCACTTCAGAAGAAGCGACGCGGCAAAAAATGCGTAAGAAATTGCGCGAAGGCGATCTTGACGACAAGGAAATAGAAATCGATGTCCATATCGCGCCCGTCGGCGTCGAAATCATGGCGCCCCCAGGCATGGAAGAAATGACCAGCCAGTTACAGGGCATGTTTCAAAACATGGGTTCGGAACGCACCCGCTCGCGCAAGATGAAAATCCATAAGGCCTTAAAAGTCTTGCAGGAAGAAGAAGCGGCCAAACTGGTTAATGATGAAGACATTAAATTACGCGCCGTGGAAGCCGTCGAACAAAATGGCATCGTCTTTCTC
>SCST01000774.1 GCA_004299465.1 Methylovulum sp.
TCTCGATCTTTTGCCGGGAACCCAGCGAGGAAGAGCAGGATTCGGCATTAACGATGATCCCGGAGGCCGTCATTGAGGTCGTCAGTAAGGGCTATGAAGCCAAGGACCTGGAAATCGGGCCGCCGTTTTATTTGTCGCAAGGCGTCAAGGACGTGATTGTCTTCGATCCGCTCACGCTACTGGTTTTGCATGTCCGCAAGAACCGAACCACGCGACAAGTATCTCCGGTCGTTATCGAGCTGGAATGCGGCTGCCGGCTCCTGGTGTGATTAAATGTCTGGGGAATTGATAGCGCACAACGTTAGCGTTCACGCAAATATTTTTGTTAAATCAGCGGGAATTATTGTTACAACACCAATAGTCGCCAAGAAAACGGCATGAAGCAATATTTAGAATTACTCGATAAAATCCTGGCCGAAGGCCATACCAAAGGCGACAGGACCGGCTGCGGCACCTTGTCGATTTTCGGCTACCAGATGCGCTTTCCGCTCGCTCAAGGTTTCCCGTTACTCACCACGAAGAAAGTCCATTTAAAATCCATTATTCATGAGCTGCTGTGGTTTTTAAACGGTGAGACCAACGTGGACTATCTACACCAGCATAAGGTCAGTATCTGGAACGAATGGGCGGATGAACGCGGCGACTTAGGCCCTGTCTATGGGAAGCAATGGCGCTCATGGCCCGCCGCAGACGGGCGGCATATCGACCAGGTCAAGCAGGTGATCCAACAGCTAAAGGAGACGCCCGACAGCCGGCGTATGATCGTATCGGCATGGAATGTCGCCGATTTGCCGGACGAACGCATCAGTCCGCAGGCGAATGTCGAGCAGGGTAAAATGGCTTTGGCGCCCTGCCATGCGTTTTTCCAGTTTTATGTGGCTGACGGCAGATTGTCTTGCCAGCTTTACCAGCGCAGTTGCGATACATTTTTGGGTTTGCCGTTTAATATCGCAAGTTATGCCTTATTGACACATATTGTCGCGCAGCAGAGCAATTTGGAAGTCGGCGATTTTATCTGGACGGGCGGTGATGTGCATTTGTATCTTAACCACCTGGAGCAGGCTAAATTGCAATTAAGCCGCACGCCTTATTCATTACCGGCCTTGGCAATAAAACGCAGGCCGGAATCGGTATTCGATTATCACTATGATGATTTTGAAATGATTAACTATCTGGCGCATGAGCCTATCAAAGCGCCTATTTCAGTCTAGCGCCGATTGTTATCGGCTTTTATCCATTTTACCTTTTTAAAAAGAGCTGCAATGAACATACAACATAAAGCACATCCCTGGCACGGTATTGATCCCGGCGACAAAGCGCCGGCTATTGTCACGGCTTTCATAGAAATGGTGCCGACCGATACGATCAAGTATGAAATCGATAAAACCACGGGTTACCTTAAAATCGATCGACCGCAAAAGTTTTCCAATACCGTGCCTACGCTGTACGGCTTCATCCCGCAAACTTATTGCGATGAACGTGTCGCCGAATTTGCCGCATTAAAGTCGGGAAAAACCGTGAACAAAGGCGATGGTGACCCGCTGGATATTTGTGTTTTGAGCGAACGCACCGTAACCCATAGCGATATTATTTTGCAGGCTATCCCTATAGGCGGATTCCGCTTGCTCGATAGAGGCGAGGCCGACGATAAGATTATCGCCGTCATGAAAGGCGACGAGTTTTACAGGCAATGGAATGATGTCTCTGATTGTCCCGAGTCGTATATTAACCGATTGAGGCATTATTTCCTGACCTATAAAAACCTCCCCGGCGAAAAAGGTTCTTGCGAAATTACCAATGTCTATGGGCGGGAGGAAGCGCATGAAGTGATCAGGCGCGCTTTGGAGGACTATCAACACCATTATGGTTGCTGCGAAATAGACAACAATGAAAATGCGTGAAGGCCACATGGGCATCGGGAAACGCTATGCAGGATAGAATTGACCAACAACGCTTGACAGCGGACCTCTTACTCCCTTGGGCGATTACCGGCATGATGCTGGTGACGCTGGCCGCCACGATCATTATCTGCCATACCTTGGGCAAGCAAGTGCAGCAGCCGCTGCCGGAAGACCAGCGGGTGCTGGTCAGGACGGTACTTTACGGTGTAGCGATCGTTACCTTCCCTGTGGCGAACCTGATTCGTCATATTCAGTTGCGGCTTGCCCAAACCATGCCGGTGATACGTCCGGCATATGACAAAGCCGGTATGCCCGAAGCGATAAATAATGTGCTTGCCTCGGCAAAAAGCCGTTATTTGACAACAATCCTGGTTTCGGTGTCGCTGATTGAATCGGTCGGAATTTACGGTCTTGTCATGTTCATGCTGGGTGATGGTTTCAATACGCTGTATATATTTATCGGCATGTCGGTTTTGGGTTTACTCCTGTACCGGCCTAAACGGGATGAATATGACGGCATTGTGGAGGCGCTGGTTCGTGCAGAGAGATGACGCCTTATTGGCTGATGCGGATATTTGCGTTAAATGCGGTTTATGCCTGCCGCATTGCCCCACCTATAAGCAAACACAGGATGAAAACGAATCGCCGCGTGGCCGGATTGCATTGATCCAGGCGTGGGCAAACGGTCAATTGGATGCCTCGGAAAAACTGCTTGGACATCTTGATAACTGCCTGTTATGCCGCTCATGCGAGCGGGTTTGCCCGGCTGTCGTGCCCTATAGCCGCTTGATCGATAATTTCCGCAGCCGGCGTTATCTGCGAGGCGAGGCTTCTTTGGCGTTATCGCTGATGAAAAAAGTATCCCACAATAAAGCGGTCAATCGCTTGGCGCAAAAAAGCTTAAAGTTTTACCAGGCCGGTCGCTTGCAAAAAGCCGCGCGCGTGCTCAAATTACCGGAATTGCTGCATCTGGATACTATTGACCGTTTGCTGCCGGAGTATCATGAACCCATGCCGATGCAAACTTATTATGCGGCGCAAAAGCATCATAAAGGCGATGTAGGCTTGTTTGTCGGTTGCATGGGACAGTTGCTGGATCATGAAACCGTGAATGCCGCGGTCAAGCTGTTAACCGCTATCGGTTTTAATGTGCATGTGCCGGAGCAGCAAGCCTGTTGCGGTGCGTTAGCCTTGCATGATGGCGACCGGGAGACAGCGGAGCAATTGGCGGCAATCAATTGCCGCGCGTTTTCGGGTTACTCGCTGGAGGCCATTGTAACGATTGCATCCGGCTGCGGCAGCCGCCTGCAGGAATATCAGCAGACGGAATTTGCAGGCAAAGTCATCGATATCAGCCGGTTTTTAATGCAGTACGCCGAGAAGAATTTGGCTGAACGACTATTGCCGTTAGATGCAACGGTATGCGTGCATACGCCGTGTTCGCTAAAAAATGTCATGCGTTCGGAAAAAGAGGTAGCGATGCTGCTGCGGCAAATTCCAGGCATCGCTATAAAGGCATTGCCTGAAACGATACCGTGCTGTGGTTCGGCCGGCAGTTATATGCTGGATCATGCTGAAATGGCGCAGGCCTTGTTAGGCGATTTATTGGCTGTGGCGCTGGAAAAGCAGCCTGGGTATCTGGTCAGCTCAAATATCGGCTGCGCTTTACATATCGCAGCAGGCCTGAGGGAAAGGGGGATTGCTTTGGAAGTTTTACATCCTGTCGCACTGCTTGCGCGGCAGTTAAAAGCATAAGGGTTTTGAGTCGGGGCCGGTTATTAAAGACCCCCGACTCAAAGCAGTCGATTATTTGTAACTATTTCAGCCCCTTCCTGTAGGGCGTGCTGCGCGCGCCATCAGCGAACCGGCGGGTTATCCACGCGATGGAGAAGGCGCGCGCGGCACGCCCTACGCTTCAGGCAAGGACCTGAATAGTTACGGTTATTTTTGATCGACTTTTATTTTATTGCGGCGATAGTTGTGGCCGTAAAAAATTTCCGTGACTTCTTTTTCCAGCTTTTTTTGAATTTCCATTTTTTGAGTGCTATTCAGGTTGCTTTCTTTTTCAAACAAATAATTTTCCAGCTCGGTTTCCTTGAGCATCATCTTGGTATGAAAAATATTTTCGTGATAGACGTTAACATCTATCATTTGATAGCTTTCCTGGGTATCTTTGGCAATATAGTTCTGGATAGACGTGATATTGTGGTCGATAAAATGCTTTTTGCCCGATATATCACGCGTAAAACCACGCACCCTGTAATCCATGATGACGACATCGGATTCAAAACTATGGATCAGGTAATTAAGCGCTTTTAACGGCGAAATGCGCCCGCAGGTGGAAACGTCAATATCGGCGCGAAACGTGCTGATACCGCTATCGGGATGGCTCTCGGGATAGGTATGGACGGTAATATGGCTTTTATCCAGGTGCGCGAGGACGGTCTCAGGCAGCGGCCCAGGCGACTGGCTGTTCATATTGGAAGGCGGCGTTACATCGCCCTCTGAAATCAGCATCGTCACGCTGGCACCCTGCGGATCATAATCCTGATGGGCGATGTTAAGAATTTGCGCGCCTATGATTTCGGCAACATCTTTCAGGATTTGCGTCAGCCTTTTAGCATTATAAGCCTCATCGATATATTCGATATAAGCCAGCTGCTGTTCGGCGGGGGCGTAGCAAATATCGTATATATTGAAACTTAGCGACTTTGTTAAATTGTTGAAACCGTGTAATTGCAATTTGTTCAATTCATTAAACCTCTATAACTTCAAAATCATGGGTGATTTCCACCGATTTGCCCAGCATAATGGTTGCCGAGCAATATTTTTCCGCAGACAATTTCACCGCACGTTCGACAGCCGATGCTTTTAAATCATGGCCGGTGACAATAAAATGCAAATGAATTTTGCTAAACACACTGGGTACCGCATCAACGCGTTCGGCAGAGACTTCAGTAACGCAGTTGACAATAGCATTCCTGCCTTTTTGCAAAATCTGCACCACATCGAAAGATGAGCAGCCGCCCACGCCCAGCAAAATCATTTCCATGGGGCGTATGCCCATGTTGCGTCCGCCGTGATCGGGAGGACCATCCATCACTACCGCATGGCCACTGCCAGTTTCGCCGACAAACATAACGCCGTCGACCCATTTGACTGTTGCTTGCATTTATTCTACCCTAGCAAAAAAAGACGCATAGAATAGCACACAATATAGTTTTTATAGCGTTTCGGTGTTGATTTTTTGTTAAAATCCTGCGCTCCTGACAGATAGATTACATGGACATCAGATAACATTCCCATGACGCGAAGCCTCCCAAAAGATTTATACAGAAAAGAAGCATTAGAGAAATTTTTACACTTATGCCATAAAAGGGTTTATCCGGCGAAGGCCAGTATTTTCAAACCCGGCGATAACGGCGACAAGCTTTATTTCATCATTGACGGCTCGGTCAGCGTGAGTGCCGAAGATGGCGATGGAAAGCAGGAGTTGATGCTGGCTTACTTGAATAAAAATGAATTTATCGGTGAAGTCGGTGTTTTTAATGACATCGAAGAAACCCGGCAAGTGACGGTTAAAACACGTAGCGAATGTCACTTGGCCGAAATAAGCTATGAACGTTTTCGGCAGGCGCTGAAGGATGAATTGCTGGAATATGCGCCGGACCTGCTTTATTTGATAGGTTACCAGTTATCGGCGCGTCTTTTGATTACCAGCCGTAAATTCAGCGACCTGGCTTTCATGGATGTGGAAGGGCGGATTGCCCGCATCTTGCTCGATCTTTGTAAGGAACCCGATGCGATAACGCACCCTGACGGTATGCAGTTGCATATTTCCCGGCAGGAAATCGGCCGGCTTGTCGGGTGCTCGAGAGAAATGGCAGGCCGTGTTATCAAAGAGCTGGAAAATAAAAAACTGATTACCGCGCACGGCAAAACCATAGTGGTATTCGGGACCCGGTAATACGCACTATTTACCGCGGTTTTGC
>SCST01000775.1 GCA_004299465.1 Methylovulum sp.
TAACTTTAAAGGTTACTATGGCTTTAGTGGCAGTTCCGTTGTCGTCCAAGCCGATGGCAAGATTTTGGAAGCCGGTACTGGCTATAGCTCCGGTGGCGGCTCCGATTTTGCCTTAGTGCGTTACAACAGCGACGGTTCGCTGGATACCGGCTTTAGCGGCGATGGTAAAGTCACTACGTCTATTATTCCTTCTGATAATTATTATACTGCTATGGCGCTACAAGGCGATGGCAAAATTATCCTGGCAGGCTATATCAGTAGCGGCGATTTTGGCACTGACTTTGCTTTGGTGCGTTACAACAGTGACGGCTCATTGGATACCGGTTTTGATGGCGATGGTATCGTCACAACTGGGCTTAGTTCTTCCGGTTATGACGTGATTTTATCCGTCGCTGTGCAAGCCGACGGCAAAATTCTGGTGACAGGTAGGAGCGACATTGGTGATCCCGATTTTGTCCTGGCGCGTTACACCCCCGATGGCAGTCTGGACACTAGCTTCGATGCCAAAATCCCTGATGCTATAGCCGGTTACACCGAAAACAGCGCAGCAGTGATACTGGACAGCACGGTACAAATCCATGACAGTGAATTAGCCACCCAAGGCAATTACAATGGCGTGTCCCTTACTTTGGCGCGGCATGGCGGCGCGAATAGCCAGGATGTATTTTCGGGCAGCGGTAACTTCAGCTTTAATGGTAGAGATGCGCTATTATCCGGTATCAGCATCGGTACTGTCAGCAACGATAACGGCTTGTTGACGCTAAGCTTTAACAGCAATGCCACCCAAGCGCGAATTGATAAGGCCTTGTCTTCATTGGGCTACAGCAACAGTTCAGATAATCCTCCTGCTTCGGTTCAAATTGACTGGACGTTTAGCGACGGTAATACGGGCGCGCAAGGTACGGGTGGCGCATTAACGGCTTTAGGTTCGACAACTGTCAATATCACCGCAGTCAATGACGCGCCTATGCTTGCGGTGCCAATAGCTATTAACTATATCGACACCGTTTTTGATGATACTTTTACGACCGTCGCCGGCTTATTAGCTGCTAGCGATGAGAGCAACCTCCTGACTTATGGCATTACCGGAGGAACGGATAATGGCCTCATTGTCGCCATGAGCAGCCTTTATGGCGTGTTGACAGTGACTAAAGCTACCGGGGCTTATAGCTTTGTGGCTGACGATGCCGCGATTGAAGCCTTGACGGTTGCGGCCAGCGCCAGCTTTACGGTCACCGTATCGGATGGCTCGCTGAGCGACAGTGAAATATTTGCCATTAACATTGCCCAAAAGCACACTACTGAATCTATTGGTAATGACAAGCTAATCGGCACACCGCGTAATGACATGTTTAATGGTTTGGCAGGCGATGACGTTATTAACGGTCTGGCAGGCACTGATACTATGAACGGTGGCTTAGGTAATGATAGTTATACGGTTGATAATGCCGGTGATGTGGTGATAGAAACATCAATCTTGGCGGCTGAAATCGACAGGGTTGACAGCTCAGTCAGTTACCCCCTGGGCGCTAACCTGGAAAACCTTAGATTAACGGGAACAGTAGCGATTAATGGCGCAGGTAATGACCTCAATAATAGCTTGGCGGGTAATGTCGCTGCCAACAGACTGACTGGCGGCAATGGCGATGACAAACTTATTGGCGGGTTAGGCAGGGATGATTTAACGGGCGGCTTAGGCGCAGATGAATTCAAATTTAGTAGCGTTGAAGAATCAGGCATTGACACTACTATTCGCGACACCATTAGAGATTTTTCAACGGGTGAAGGCGATAAAATCAACTTATCCGTGATTGATGCAAATATGGTTTTGAAGGGTAATAATGCTTTTACGTCGATTACCGTAGGTAGCGCTTTCTCAGGTTCATTCGAAAAACCAGGCGATTTATATTTCGATCAAACTACACACATTCTTTACGGCAATAATGACGCCGATGCGGCAGCGGATTTTTCCGTTTTGCTCTCAGGCGTAAGCGCTGTCGGTGCAACGGATTTTGTTTTGTAACCGCTGCTGCGGATTAACCGGTTTATGAAAACTGAATCGGTTTTTGTTTTAATTTTTTTACTAAAGTTTCGAAGTTCAATTTCACCTCTATCAAAGGCATAACCATATGATTTACAAGGCTTCAAGCCGTAGCACACTGCCTGCAATGGTGGGCGACATGATGGGTACACAAAAGCAGTCTCAGCCAGTGCCGCGACATAGCGAAATCAATGAAAACCTGGCAAAGCCCATCATCAAAAAATTGGGTAATGCCTGAGAAACCCGGAAAATCAGTGCCGGAAATACCGGGTTTCGATTCGAATATTCGTTGTGAATCCTATTATTGGGCTATTTTGCCGGTAATCTGGATACTGACGGTGTCGCCTGTATTAATCTTTAGTCCTGCCTTTTCACAATCCCATTCGGTAACGGGGGCCGTTTTACCGCTACCTTTTATAGTCGTGTTTATCGTTTGTGCGGTAGTCGTATTCGAGCATTTCAGGTTAGCCGTGTGTTCAAAACGCGGCGCTATTTTTCCGTTTAACGGTTCGATGCCATGCAATTGGACGGCGTCAATTTCTTCCCAATCGCTATGCAGCGCGGTATTGATGTGGATTTTTACTGATTTCACAAGGTATGCGGTTTGGGGCCAGCTTACCAGGAAGTTGTTTATCTGGTTGGGTGAGCTGGTGTCGGTGCCCGACCAGACATTATGGACAATATTACTGGTGTCTATGACATCCACGCTGGTGACAAAGCCATATCCGTAAGTTTCCCTGATAGTAAGGCCTGTTGCATAGACCGGCGTTGTAAAGCTTAATGTCAGAAATTCCTTACCGGCATCGTAAGTCTCTGTAGTCCAAGCGCTAGAGTTATCGCTATAGGTGTTGACGTTGGGCGCTTTTAAGGCCTGGGCGGCAGACCAGCTGGTCGTGCTGAATTGGCTGCTGAAACCGGCCACCTTGGATGCCCACTGGTCAAGTGCGTGAGCGGAAAGCGGCAATACCAACAACAGGCTGCTGAAAACAGGTTTAAACGGTATTTTTTTCATAAGAATAACTCCAGTAAAAAGGAATCGAACAGGACGGACAGGAGTATTGCGCCAGCCTTTTTTAATCGGCCAATTAGCGGCATGAAAAAACAAGGGCTAAGCGGGTCGATTATTGCCGAAATGACAGGGCATGGCAATCAGCGTGTTTTTATATGTTCTTCTGATGGACTTTCGAGTTGAACAGCGTTAGCTGCCGGGCAAACCGATTTAAGCGGGCTGACCTGCTTGGCTTTATTGTTGTTTTTTACAATGTAAAACAATCGGATAGAGAATAATAGCGCTAATATTAAGGCAAAGCTCAGCGGGTTGCTGAGGTCTTTTTTTACCAGCCACCAATAATGTATCACGCCGCCGACTGCGGCAAGATAGGTCAGTTGATGCAGGTGGCGCCAGTTTTTTCCGCCCAGTTTTTTGATCATGGTATTGGTCGATGTCAACGCCAGCGGGATCATCAACAAAAAAGAACTGAAACCTACCGTGATATAAGGCCGTTTGATGATGTCCTTGAGAATGCCCTCCCAATCAAAAAACTGGTCCAGCACCAGGTAAGTTAAAAAATGCAGGCTGGCATAGAAAAATGTGAATAAGCCCAGCATGCGCCGCAGGCGGATCAGCCATAACCAGCCCGTCAGGCGTCGAAGCGGTGTTGCGGATAAGGTGATGATCAGGAAGGTCAGCGTCCAGTAGCCGGTGGTACGCGTGATTTTTTCAATGGGATTAGCGCCCAGGTTGTAGCTTAATGCCCCGAAAATCAATTGAAGGCACGGAACCAATGCGAGCAGGAACAGCGCTGTTTTTACCCTGTACAGCGATTGATCGTCGAGATATTTAATGTTCATCGCCGCTAAAAATGTTTTTTGAGATCCATGCCGGCATACAGATGCGCGACTTGTTCCGCATAACCGTTAAACGGCAGGGTAGGGCGTTTGAAAAAATCCCCGACGCGCCGTTCCTTGGCCTGGGACCAACGGGGATGATCGATGTCCGGGTTGACATTCGAATAAAACCCGTATTCTTCCGGCCCTGCTTTCATCCATGCGGATACCGGCTGTTGTTCTGTAAGACGTATTTTGACGATGGATTTCGGGCTCTTAAAGCCATACTTCCACGGCACAGTGATGCGGATCGGCGCACCGTTCTGGTTCGGCAAGACCTGCCCGTAAAGCCCGAAAGTCAGCAAGGTTAAAGGATGCATGGCTTCATCGATACGCAGGCCTTCGACGTAAGGCCATTCCAGCACCGATGAGCGTTGTCCCGGCATTTGCATCGGGTCGTACAGCGTCGTGAATTCAACAAATTTGGCATTGCCTGTCGGCTCTACCTGTTTGATCAGTTCAGACAGCGGGTAGCCTATCCACGGGATGACCATAGACCAGGCTTCTACACAACGCAGGCGATAGATTCGCTCTTCCATAGCCGCCAGTTTAAGCAGTTCTTCAATATCGAAAATCTTGGGCTTGTGGACTTCGCCTTCCACCGTTACGGTCCAGGGGCGTGTTTTCAGCGTGTGGGCAAGCTCTGCCGGGCCTTCCTTGTCGGTGCTGAACTCGTAAAAATTATTGTAATGCGTGATGTCCTTGAAAGGGGTTTTTTCATCCGGTAATGTGTAAACCGAGGTCTTTGCGGCATCCATTGCGTCACCTGCAAATGCCGGTACCGGAAACAAGGCCGTCAACGATGCGCCGACCGCCAGTTGTATGAAGTGGCGCCGGTCATATAATTCACGCGGGGTAATTTCCGAGGGCTGGATGCGCATATCGATTGGCTTTTTCATCGTGAATATTCCTCTTTATAGTTGGTTATTCCTGAACGATGCTGTCGATTTTGAATGCGCACAGAGGTAGCAGCCTATTTTATGGACAGCAAAAACTATTTACCCGATATTTAGCATAACGCAAGCAGGACTGATGATTATGAGCCACGAATGATCCGCATCAGGAACTACAGGACAACATCGAGCATCCGGCACGTTGCCTGGCCCAGTCGGGACGTTTGGCGGCGAATGCTTCCTTGTCGGGCTGCTCGTCGTAAGGATGGCGCAATAAATCCAGCAATTCATTGACCATCGAGAAATCCTGTTGCGCTGCCTTATCGATGGCGAGTTGGGCGAGGTAATTGCGCAATACGTATTTGGGATTGACGGCGTTCATGCGTTTGCGGCGCTCGTCATCCGCTTCGGCGTCGGCCAGGACCCGCTTGATATAACGCCTGAGCCATGCACACAAGCGCATTTGGTAATCGGGCGTCAATTGCTCCGGGACATAGTAAGCTTCCGTCAACGGGCTCATCAGTTCTTCATCGCCGCTGCCGGTATCCAGGCTTATCATCGCGAGCCGGCGGTAAAAACAAGTCATATCGGTTTCAACCGATTGCAGCAATGTGAATAATTCCGTGCAGAGCTCAAGGTCTGTTGCAGGATCAAAAGCCTTCAGGCCAAGCTTGCCGGCCATCATTGCCTGCCAGCCCTGCTCAAAGGTTTCTTTATAGACATTTAGCGCCGCCTGCAAAGCGCCGAGATGTTGCGTCTCCAACAGTGGGTAAATGGCATTGGCGAGTTGCCCGAGGTTCCAGAAAGCAATTGACGGTTGGTTGCCGTAACGGTAACGGCGGTCTGATGCATCGGTGGTATTCGGCGTCCAGTTCAGGTCGAAATTTTCCAGCCACCCGTAGGGTCCGTAATCGATAGTCAGCCCCAGGATAGACATATTGTCGGTATTCATGACGCCGTGTACGAAACCTACGCGTTGCCAATGGACAATCAAGTTCGCCGTCCTGCGGCAGACTTCTTCAAACCAGGCCAGGTAGAGCTGTTCCGGCGCATCGCTGCAGCCTCGGAAATTCATTTCCGGAAAATCCGTGCGTATCGTGTAATCGAGCAATTGCTTCAGCAGCTTAAGATCCTGGCGCGCAGTAAAAATCTGGAAATGGCCGAAGCGCGTAAACGAAGGCGCAACGCGGCAGACGACGGCGCCGGGTTCGATTTCCGGGTTGCCGTCGTAAAACATATCGCGGACAACGGGTTCGCCGGTTAATATCAGGCTTAATGCGCGCGTGGTCGGTATGCCGAGGTGATACATGGCTTCGCTGCACAAAAATTCACGCACCGATGAGCGCAGCACCGCAAGGCCGTCTGCATTGCGCGAGTAAGGCGTAAGACCCGCGCCTTTTAGCTGCAATGCCCAGCGTTCGCCGCGTTTATTGATGACTTCGCCGAGATTGATCGCACGCCCGTCGCCGAGTTGCCCTGCCCAGTTGCCGAACTGATGGCCGCCGTAACAGCTTGCGTAAGCTTCCATGCCTGCCGATAAGCGGTTGCCTGCAAACACTTCGGTAAAATCAGCGGATTCGCAGAGGCTTTCGGACAAATCCAGGGTATGCGCAACTTCTTTGGAATAGGCGACGAGTGTCGGTTGGGCTACCGGCGTCGGTGAAACATAGGAATAGCAGGCGCCAAAGACCTGACGGCGGTTATTGGCAGTTTCAGGATCGGCGGGCAGTTCGCGGAGAAAGCGGTTGTCGAAAACAAGGTCATCGAGGCAAGTGATTGTGGCTGATGAATTCATGGTGAAGATGGGCTGTGGGTATGTCGATGGGTTCTGGATTGCAACAGGATTATCTAATACGGCGCATTATCATCCGCTTCCGCCGGTTTTGGATTTAACGGTTCTTTTTTAGAGGCGTCATCGCTGCCGTCATAACCGATAAACCCGGTGATTTTTTCCCACATCGTTTTGTCAAGATCGCGTTTGGGAACATCGACGGTGGTTTCGTTTGAACTTTTTGTTACCGGTACGGCGCTGGGCCTTAAATCGCCCTGTATGCCAACGATCTGGTCGTTATCAAAGACCAGCGTGATTCTTTTTTGTACCCGGTCTTCGCCTTTTGGCTGGTCCGAATAAATATAATCCCAGCGTTTTTGGTGAAAAGTATCGATCAGCATCGGCGAACCCATGATATAAAGCACCTGGCGTTTAGTCATGCCCGGCCGCAATTGGTCGATCATTGTCTGGTCGACTATATTGCCCTGCTGGATTTCCAGGCTATAGACTCCCGGCAAATTGTTTAAAATCATCGAGCAGGAGGTGAGGGTCAGGCTTGCCAACAGGCATAAGGAAAAAAGCGGCTTACTCATGGGACGGTCGAATGGTTGAAAAAGAAAATCATACAGGATGTTAAAGGATTATCCTATAAAAGCGTCATCAGCGCAGCTCGCTGTCGTTCTGAGCCGGATTGTTGAGTTTGATAATGATGTATAAGCATCGCTGTGCTTCCCGTAGCCTGTTACATAGGCGCAGTTGCCAAGGGGAAAGATGCCTTCAAGACTTAAAAAGACTACAATGTACAACATCACAAACCGTAGGTCAGCATTAACTGGAGTTTAACATTGGAAACGCATGATTTAAGGAATGTCGGCCTGAAGGTGACCTTACCTCGGCTTAAAATTCTACAAATTTTAGAAAAACAGATCGACGAACGTCATTTAACCGCTGAAAAAGTGTATAAAATCCTGTTGAGCGAAGATGAAGACATCGGTTTGGCTACGGTGTATCGCGTATTGACGCAGTTTGAAGCGGCAGGTTTGGTGACGCGTCATCATTTTGAAGGCGGCAATTCTGTTTTTGAACTGAGTACAGGCGATCATCATGATCATATCCTGTGTGTTAAATGCGGCAAAGTCGATGAGTTTACCGACGAAGTCATTGAAGCCCGCCAAAAAGAGATCGCCGCCAGGTTAGGCTACGAATTAACCGATCACGGCCTTTATCTATACGGCCTTTGTCCTCAATGCAAAGCGCGCTGATTGTTTTGCCCTGACTCTCATTAATTGTAGGCTTCATGTTTAAACCTCTAATTTTTTATATCGGCCTGCGCTATACGCGGGCCGAACGCCGCACGCAATTCATTTCCTTTGTCACCCTAGCCTCTGTTCTAGGCATTGCCTTAAGCGTAACCGCGCTGATTACGGTATTGTCCGTCATGAACGGCTTTGTCGACGAGATCAGCGAACGCATGCTCAGCATGACCGCGCATGCGACGATAACAGGAAAATACGGCGAATTGGACGACTGGCGGACGCTTGACCAGAAATTAAAGAATTATCCGCATGTGCAAGGGGCTGCGCCGTATATTAACGGCCAGGTGATGATTAATGCGGAACGGCGTGTGAGCGGTACGGTGTTGAGCGGCATTTTGCCGGATGCCGAAGCGCGCGTGTCGGAAGTCGCCGAAAAAATGGAGGCGGGGCGCTTGGCCGATTTAGTTGCCGGTAGTTATGGCATCGTTTTAGGCGCGGAACTGGCTAATTACCTGGGCGTGCTGGTCGGCGACAAAATTACCGTTATCAGCCCGCAGGTTAATTCGACGCCAGCCGGCATCGTGCCGAGGATGCGTCGTTTTACCGTAGTCGGCATCTTCAAAGTCGGCATGTATGAATACGACCGCAATATGGCATTCATACACCTCGACGATGCCGCCAAACTATTTCGCATGGAAAATTCGGTTTCGGCCTTGCGTATCAAGCTCGATGATCTACTGAATGCGCCGCAGATCACGCAAGCCCTCGCCACGGATTTTTATGACGATTACCGGGTCAGCGACTGGACGATGGCGCATGATAATTTTTTTCAGGCGATCAAGATGGAAAAACGCGTTATGTCGATCATCCTGCTGCTAATGGTCGCGGTGGCCGCATTCAATATCGTGTCCACCTTGATTATGGTCGTGACCGACAAGCGCGGCGACATTGCGATTCTTAAAACACAAGGTCTGACTTCTGCGTCGGTGATGGGCATTTTCATGGTGCTCGGCACCGTCATCGGCGTTGTCGGCACCCTGCTGGGCACGGTAGGCGGCGTGTTATTGGCGTTAAATGTCGCCGACCTGGTCAAGCAAATCGAAC
>SCST01000776.1 GCA_004299465.1 Methylovulum sp.
AACCGTAACGCAACCCGAAGGAACGCGCTTCCTCCCAAAACTCCGTCGTTGACGCGAACAAACCGTCCGTCCAAAGGATAGGCAAAGGCGAGTGCAGGGCGTGTTTGACGGTGGGATCGATCGCACAATAGTTTTTAGCTTGATACTGCGCTTGCCAAGCCGATGGATAATTACTTTTTTTCACGATCTTCGGATTGCTCAGCGGCAGCGCCAACCTGAGCCCGTAGGCGCAGTAATCAAAACCCAAGTCCGCAGCCAACGAAACAATGGTTTGAAAAAGCTGATGCTCACTATCTTTAGTCTGCAACGCTTGAAGTTGAATTTCTTGCCAAGCTTTCATGGGTTTACCGTCGTTAGAACTGTTGGAAAGCTTATCCTATAAGGTGGGTGAATGCACCGAAATCCTGATTTACCAGCAAAGGGAATGGGTTATACACTGTCAATATTGACAGTTGTTAGACGATTGCAAAAAGCGTCTAATCTAAGGAGTTTCAGATTTTCCCCGTATTTCGGCTGCCATTTTTTATTGTTCAGCGGTAACCAACGGTACTGGGTAGCCACCATTTTATCCTTGATATTCAATACTTAGCTTTGCGATGAAAATACTGGCTTTATCCGGCAGCTTGCGGGCGGCGTCCATCAATTCCGCCGTGTTGCGGGCTCTTAAAGTTTTGGCCCCGGCCTCTATCGATGTCTGTTTGTATACCGCGCTTGGCGAACTGCCCTTATACAATCCCGATTTGGAAAGCACACCTCCGCCCGTCGCGGCGCAATTACGCAGTGAAGTCGCCTCAGCGGATGCCTTGCTGATCGCCAGCCCGGAATATGCCCACGGCGTTACCGGCACCATCAAAAATGCCCTGGACTGGTTGGTGGCGTTCGAGGGCTTTGCTGAAAAACCGGTGGCGGTATTGAACGCATCTCCACGTGCCCATCATGCCGACGCTACGCTTCGGGAAACCTTGATCACCATGTCGGCAACGCTGATTGAAGCGGCATCCATCACCTTGCCGTTGCCGAACGCAAACATCGACGAAGCGGAGCTGTTGGCGATGCCGGGAATAGCCTCTTTACTTACCGACGTATTAGCGGAAATCGAACGCGCGGTGAATCAATCGCCGGCGATGAAACCATACCTGGACAGCAGCCTTTATATCGATAGCCAACATCCCGCGATCGTCTCGCAAGCCGCAAAGTTGGCGGACGGTTGTGCCGGTGAGGAAGAAATCGCCAAACGCTGTTTCGAATTCGTTCGCGATGAGATCAAGCATAGTTGGGACTACCGGCTGAATCCGGTGACCTGCAAAGCCTCCGAGGTGTTAATCCACGGCACCGGCTATTGCTACGCCAAAAGCCATTTGCTGGCGGCGCTGCTGCGCGCCAACGGTATTCCGGCCGGACTTTGTTACCAGCGGTTGACGATAGACGGCGACCAACCTCCTTATTGCCTGCACGCTTTGAACGCGGTTTACCTGCAGCAATACGGTTGGTACCGGATCGATGCGCGCGGCAACAAGCCCTGCGTAGACGCGGACTTTTGTCCGCCGCTGGAGAAATTGGCGTTTCTGATTGTTAATCCTTTGGAAGTGGATTTGCCCGGTATTTTGGTTGAACCCTTGCCGGTCGTCATCAAAGCCCTAACCGAAAACCAAACCATCGAGCAGGTTTATGACAACTTGCCGGACGTTGACCGGCTTTATTGGCAGTAGCCGAGGCGGGGTCCGGTGCATTCCTTTCGCAACACTTTGCTAACGAGACCGGAGTGATTCCGGTCGTGAGAAAACTCGAAGCCAAGTTTCGTAAACCAGTGTCGGGTCAGGTATCCGCCCGATGCGAAGTAGCCGCTGACGAACTTGTCCGCTGGTCGACTGAGCTTGCCTCTCGCGGACGGGTATCGGCGTCTATTCCAGTAGAGGTTATCGATGGAACCGGCGTTGTTGTCATGTCGGCAGTAGTCGAGTGGTTTATTGTCCGCGACACGCCCAATTTACCTTAGGCCTTAATGCAAGCAATCGACCGTTCATCCGCCGAGCACTACCATTGGGGCGATGCCTGCGACGGCTGGCATCTCGTAAAACGAGCCGACATGTCGGTTATCTCCGAACGTGTTCCGCCCGGCGCAAGCGAAGTACGTCATTTTCATACAAGCGCTCGCCAGTTTTTCTATGTTTTGCATGGGTGCGCAGTTATTGAAATAAACGGAAAACCCATTCTACTGTCCGAAGGGCAAGGCATTGAGGTGGCTCCCGGTGCGCCACACCAATTCAGAAATGAATCGAGTGCTGATGTCCAGTTCCTGGTGATCTCCCATCCGGCTACACAAGGTGACCGTGTAGAGGTTCTAATATGATGCTCGAATGTAACGCCAGCGCCTTAGTTCCAGGTTATATTGCAAGTTAAGTGATGGAAATTACATTAATCAGGCACGGTAAACCGACGTACGAGCTAAAAGGCAAAGCCAAAGCGCGGAACATTGGCGAGATAATCCGCCGTTATGATTTATCCGGTATAGAAGACGAACCGCCGGAACACGCCAAGCAGCGTGCCTCGGCATGCCATGTTGCCGTTTGTAGCGATTTTACTCGTTCTTTAGAGACGGCCAAGGCACTGGGATTTAGCGATATTTTGCTGAGCGATCCCGTGTTTCGGGAAATTGCCGCACCTCATTTCAAAACGGGTTCGTTGACGATGTCCGTCGATGCCTGGGGCATACTCTTGCGGTGTATGTCGGTGATTGGATTCTCACGAAACGGTGAGTCGCTCTCAATGGCAAAAAGGAGGGCGCAAATTGCGGCATCGACATTAATAGACATGGCGCATGAGCATCAAAGTGTTTTGCTGGTGGGGCACGGTTTCGTTAATTACTTCATAGCCCAGGAGTTGTTAGCCAGAAACTGGGTTGGTCCCTCAAAGCCGGGCGGCGGCTATTGGGAATATGGGGTATATCAATATCGTGCAACATGACATTCAAAGGGACAACGCCTCACTTTTATGCAGAATCCAAAAAACATGCTTGCATCGATTACCGGTAACACCAAAATACTCGGCGTAATAGCCGACCCCGTCAGCCAGGCCAGAACGCCGGCCATGGCAAACACATTACTGGATGAACGGGGGATCTTGGGTGACTTTGTTATGCTTCCGATGCAAGTGTCCGCTGAAGACTTTCCCGCATTTATCACGGGCCTGCGCGCTCTGAAAAACTTCGGGGGCGCAGTCGTCTCCATGCCACACAAAATTACCACCGCCAACTTAGTTGATGAGCTGACTCCCGAGGCGAGCTTAGTCGGTGCCGTGAACGTCATTCGCCGTAACGGTGATGGTCATCTGATTGGCACCATGCTGGACGGTGAGGGTTTCATTTCCGGACTGGTCGCCGCCGGAAACTGCGTGAAGGGGGCGCATATTCTTCTTGTCGGAGCCGGAGGTGCGGCGGCGGCCATTGCCTTCGCGCTGGCAAAATATGGCTGCGCTTCGCTATGCATACAAAATCGTACGCCGGATCGGGCGAGTGCTCTGTCGGAGCGCGTCCGTCATGCGTATCCTCAACTTGAGGTAAGCACAGTAATCCAGGCAACTGCACACTACGACATCGCGATCAACGGCACTTCGCTCGGCATGAAACCGGACGATGAGCTTCCGATCAGCAAATCGCTAATCGGGTGCTGTGATCTGATAGCCGATTGCGTGATCGCGCCGGAAATGACGAAACTACTGCAAGAGGCTGTCAATCAAGGAAAAGCAATTCAAACCGGCGTTCCAATGTTGGTGGCGCAAATGTCTTTAATGCTGGCATTCATGGGGGCAGAGTGAAACCATTATGGCCGGAGAACTTGTCGATACACCGCAAAATCCTGGCTTGCGGTTATAGCCGGATAATAAGCGAGCTGCACGCCAGAGGTTACAAGTTTCGCATCATGCCCTGTCAATACTGACAGTTGTTGCAAGACATTAACCTGAGTTGTAATTAACTCAAAATAATCAGTTTCTATGCAGAAATTGTTGGAGTCCAAATGCTAGGTGAAACAACGGGGGCCGTTCGCATTTTGTTGCGACTGGAGGGATTTTGCGTATTGGTTGCGGCCTGCGTTGCCTATTCAAAATTCAGCTTGGGTTGGAGTACTTTTGCAATCTACTTCCTGGTGCCCGATATTTCTTTGTTCGGTTACTTCGGCGGCGCCAAGGTTGGCGCCATTAGCTACAACAGCGCGCACTCATACCTCGGTGCCATTGCCAGCCTGGTGATCGACTTTACGGTTCCGTCCCCGGCACTGCAATGTGCCGGTTTAATCTGGTGTGCCCACATTGGCTTTGATCGGGCGCTGGGTTATGGACTCAAGTATCCGGAGGGATTCGGTTTTACCCATCTTGGCCGCATCGGGCGATTTGTTGCCAAACATTCAGAAGTGCAATAACCGGGTTAGAAACCCAGAACATTAAGGAGTATTGAGTTGGCTTTTACACTCGACAAGGTCGTGCCTTGGGGACGTTCGTACGCTGAATATATCGGTATGTTTGGCTTGGCCGAGGCCGACCTTGGCCGCCATATTCTGGGTTGCGGTGACGGGCCTGCCGGATTCAACGCTGAACTGACCAAACGTGGCGGACATATCGTTTCACTGGACCCGGTCTACATTTTTGATGTCGAGCAGATCAAAAGCCGCATTGCCGAAACCTATGAAACTGTCATGGCTCAGATGCGTAACAACCAAAACGACTACATCTGGGGTGTCATTCCATCGATAGAGGCGCTCGGAGAAATCCGCATGTCGGGCATGGATTCTTTCCTCGCCGATTTCGAGTTGGGTAAACAACAAGGTCGATACATCGCCGGAGAGTTACCGACGTTGCCTTTTGAAAACGGGCAATTCGATATTGCCTTGTCGTCGCATTTTCTGTTTTTGTACAGCACCCACTTATCGGCGGAGTTTCATCTTCAGGCACTACAGGAAATGTTGCGTGTTGCTAGCGAGGTGCGGGTTTTTCCGTTGCTTACGCTGGATGGGTCAATTTCGCCTTATCTTTCTCTCGTCAGCGAAGAATTTGCCAGCCGAGGTTTTGACGTACAGATCCATAAGGTTGCTTACGAATTTCAACGCGGCGGCAATCAAATGCTGGTCATCAAACCTAAATAACGAACTTGGATTAAAGCAGCTATCACAAGTGAGTACACGAATGAAACTGGAATTTATACAAGCAACGCCGGACCACGCAGAAGTTATCGGTTCACTGGTTGTCCAGCTGACTCAGGAAATCTGCGAGCGTACTCATGCGCAGCATTTCGATATTGATTTGGAAAGTACGGTTCAGCGCTGTGAAGCCTTGTTATCCGCAGGGCACTACGCGGCAATGCTTGGCTGGTCTGATAATAGCCCAGTGGCTGTTTCCACCATTACCGAAATGTATGTGTTATATGCCGGCGGAAAAATAGGCGTCATTCCAGAATTTTATGTTATTCCCGAGTTTCGTTCTTCAGGCGTCGGAGCAATGCTGATAGAGCAGGTTAGAAATTATGGACGACAGCAGGGTTGGTCGTGCATCGAGCTTTGCACGCCGCCGCTCCCGGAATTTGAGCGGACATTAAGTTTTTATCAGCATAACGGTCTTATTCCGGTTGGCGGTCGGAAAATGAGACAAAATTTGGCTACCAATAACTGGGCACGCATGTACTTTGCGTTAGCTGCCATGGAGGAAGGTTGATGAAATTCACTAGCTGGGCTGTGGCGATTCTGCTGCTGTTGCCGATTTCTGCGTTAGCTGTTTTCAAACCGGCTCGGGTGTTGATTCCGGAAGCATTTGGCGTCTGTTGCAACGAACAAAACCTATGCATAGACGATGCTTCTCAGCTTACGGCGGCGGAGTCGCTACTTTCCAACTCGAAAACTTATCTTGCCGCGCAATGGGGCTTGTCTATCGGCGAGCCGAAGATCATCTTCTGTCGCACGGAGCAATGCCGGTCTGTATTCGGCCTATCGAACCAGGCTGGATTCACCTTGGGCCGTTTCGCTATCGTCATCGCGCCGCGAGCTTGGCAGCAACACTACGTGGCGCATGAACTTATCCATCATTGGCAGGCCGATAATTTCGGCAGCCTTGCGTTGTTAACCGGTGAACAGTGGCTAATCGAAGGCATGGCCTATGCTCTGAGTAACGATCCGCGTATAGAACTGCATCAGCCATTCGAATCCTATCGTCAGCGGTTCAATGACTGGTACAGACTCAATGCCGATATCCCACTCAAAGAATCGCTGGGTGGGATACTTTAAAAATGGCGTCGAGGCTTATGTCATTCCCGGTTTCCGATCCGCCCAAGCCGCCAACATCTGCCATATCGTCGGTTTTGGTCCGCTTAAGACGCGTAACAGGCTTCTCGCTATGAACAATATTTGTGTCATCTTCGATTTGGACGGCACGCTGGTTGACAGCGAGGGACAGTGCAATCAAGCCTTTCTCGACCTGCTTCCGCAGTTGAATGATCCATTGGAGACCTTGACCGAGCATTATCGCGGCCAAAAACTAGCCTCAATTCTGCTTGATCTTGAAAACCGTCTTGGCCTGAATCTGCCAGACACGTTTGAACAACAGTATCGCCAGCGTGTTGCGGAACTCTTCGTGCGTGATTTGAAACCCATGCCCGGCGTTTTGGAAATGCTCGAATCCATAAATTCTCCGAAATGCATCGCCTCCAGCGGACCGCTTCCGAAAATCCGTCAGGCCTTGGAAGTCAGCGGCCTTGTCGTTTATTTTGGTGACAATCTATTCAGTTCGTATGAGATTGGTTCATGGAAACCCGATCCGGGTTTATTCCAATATGCCGCCCATGCGATGGGCTTTATGCCTAATCAGTGCGCGGTGATTGAAGATAGTGAAGTGGGGATTGAGGCTGCCATAGCAGCAGGTATGACGCCGCTTTACTATGTACAAACCGGCGTGACCACTTCGTATCAGACCGAGGGCAATGTTGTATTCGATGATATGTCGCAGCTGCCACAGCTGCTCGAGCAATTTGCTAACATGACCCAATCCAACCGTTAGCCATTCAAACCACAGAGACTGCCATGGGCAAGCGCTTGAACGAACTGTCCGCCAAATATATCCACGTCGTCAACCGAATGACTACCATAATAGCGACTAAGGCAGTGTCTAGGTAAATCATCGTGAGTAAATTAACAGGCAGTTGCCTATGCGGTGCCGTCCAATACGAAATAGCGAACCCGCTGCGGTTTGCCAGAAATTGCCACTGTACTATGTGCCGAAAAGCGACAGGCGCGGCATTTGCCACCTGGGCATACGTAGAGTATCGCGATTTTCGATGGATTCACGGGAGTGACCTACTGGGAGAGTACCGCTCATCCCCTGATGTCAGTCGAACATTTTGCAAGGTTTGCGGCTCTACCTTGCAGTACATTGCAGATCAGGCGTTTCCAGATGCTTTTGGGTTAGCATTGGGTACAGTAAATGGTGACCCCCAGGCTGTAAACCGATGCGCCACGTCATGGTCGGTTCAAAAGCGCCGTGGTTTGCAATCGCCGACCATCTGCCTCAGTCAGCGGAAGCTGCACCTAGTGAATAATGCTAGTACCCAGTCAATCTTGATATGTCGCTAAAATCCCCCATCATGTTCTTCTATAAAAATTTCGACGAGGAAGAGGACAATATGGCCCAACGGCACGTGGTACGGCTCAGCCAAGAAGAGCGTAAAGACTTGGAAGACTTGGTTTACAAAGGAAAAGTTGCGGCGCATAAAAG
>SCST01000842.1 GCA_004299465.1 Methylovulum sp.
GTTATCCACACGCCGGAGAAGGCGCGCGCAGCACGCTTCAGGCAAGGATCTGAACAGTTACAGTTGCTTGTTGCAAGTAGGAACGGCAACAAACTGAATAGATTACGAAAAATCTGTGTTAATCATAATCATCAGCGTCATCAGCGTTCTATTACAAAGTGGCTGTCGGCGAGACTCTTTAGCGGGTCTATGATTTGGATGCTTCCTAATGTACAGCTTGAGTCCTGTGTGTCGAAAACCTTTATATACAGCCGATGCCGGCATAGAATAAGCTTATTCTTTACTTTCACAAGGAGCTTCGCCGTGTTGGATGACGTGATCAAGGCCTATAACGAGGCTGTTTTAGACACCGATCGGGCGGGTGCGCTGCAGGTTGTTTCGGATGCTGTCATACAGGGCATCAGCCCGGAAGACATCGTGTTCAAAGTCGTTATTCCTGGGTTGGACCTGATGGTCAAAGCCATCAGTGAAGGTTTCGATACCAATCTTGCGCAGCATTTTATGACATCGCAGATCGCCGCCGATGTGACTGAAAAAATGTTGGTATTGTTCAAGGCCCCTCCGCAGATTCGCGGGCGCGTCGTGATAGGCACTGCCGCTGGTGATTTGCATACGCTGGGCAAGCGCATTGTCATCGGTTGCCTTAAAGCGCAAATGATTGACGTGACCGATTTGGGCGTCAATGTGCCGGCGGAAAAATTTGTCAACGAAGCAGTGGCTCGCGACGCCCAGGTTATCGGTGTGTCGGCGATGATGGTGCATACCGCACGCGGCGAGAATGGCGCCGTCAAGGTGCGCAAGCTCCTCAAGGAACAGGGGCTGGAACATAAAATCAAGCTGGTCGTGGGCGGGGCGCCGTTCCGCTTCGATACTGGGCTATACAAGGTCGTTGGGGCCGACGCCTGGGCCGAGAACGGCGTGTCGGCATATAAAGCCATTATCGATTGCATTCAGGAGGTAAAGCAGTATGGTCACTAGCTTGGATAGACTGATAGCCGCCGCTGATGGCAAGATCATCGACCACATCCCGGTATTTTGCAATTTACTCGACCAGGGTGCGCGGGAGTTGGGTATTTCCATCGAAGCGTATTTTGCCGACGGCGAACAGGTCGCCGAAGCGCAACTCAGGATGCTCGAGAAATTCGGCCACGATAATGTCTGGAGCCTTTTTTATGTCGGCAAGGAAGCCGAATTGTTCGGCTGCAAAAAAATCCGTTATGCCGATGACGGACCGCCGAATGTCGAGGACTATATCATCAAGTCTTACGACGATATTAAAAAACTGAAAGTGCCGGACGACATCAGTTTGCATCCCAAATTTGCCGAAACGGCGAAATGCCTGGACATTCTAAAGCGCGAAGTGGGCGGTAAAGTGCCTATCTGCGCCTATCTTACCGCATCGATGTCGCTGCCCGCTCTATTGATGAGTA
>SCST01000088.1 GCA_004299465.1 Methylovulum sp.
CGCCATTGTGCCGTCAGTCGCATTTTTGCTGTCAACCATGACGGTTCCGCTCTTCAAAAAATGGTGGCTCAATCGCTAAAAATTAGCATTGCTCGAAGCTACGCTTGCGATCAAAACACTTCTTGACATCTAAGAAAAAAATAGCTATCCTAACAACCTACTTTCTAAATAATTACTTTTATGACTTTAAACGCTTCTAAATCAATACCTGAAATTGAAGGAACTAATGCCACACTTCCAGAAGAGCTTAGAGGCGCCGATAACCTAGAGGTTTATAAAGAAATCGTAGGCCCAACTGCCTATGTCCCTGGTCCAGGAGCTGATTATATTCCTAGCGCCGTAGGAAATGGCGGTATTGGTACACATGCCTTAGCAAGAGGAGCCGAATCAAAGTTATTGAGTTTGCCAGTAATTGATAAAGTGTTATTTAGATTAGAAGGCCTTTCTGATGCAGGAATAGTAGCCGCAAGAAAAGCTATTGGTGCATTAAGGGAACAGCAAGCTGAAGTAACACATGAAGCCGTCCTTAAAGCTCTTCAGGCTCACGAAACTAGAACTTCATAACAAGGGCGATCAAAGGTTTGACAATCAAAAACGGGTGCGTCTACAATAAAACCCCACTTTATAGTGTAACCAACGATTTCATGTCACATTTAGAAGGAGAAAGCCCTAAACCGCGCCACAAAGAAAAACCTATAATTGTCGATAGATACGTCAGTGGAATGGGCATGGCACTGGCGATGAAAGGGATAGGATCAAATTCTACCGTTCATGAAAAGGGAGGCGCGGTTTATGTTGATGCAAATGTAAGAGAGAAGGCTATAGAAATACTAGAGCAGCTGGGTTTCGTTATTGTTGAAGGCTGAAAATTGTTAATCATCGAATCATGGGCAAAAAATGGCATGTAAATATCGGTGATTTGCCAGGTGCACGAGAAGAAGGTGTCCATTTCCACATGGTTACGGTTGATTTACAAACCGGAGATGTAGTAAATGATGGAGGATGTGGGCTTGCGCCCTATGAAATGCAAATTCTACGGGATGCAGTGGATCGAAAGGTTAGGAAAGCACTGAAAAAGAGCGATAAATCTGAATCAGGCGGATCAGGAAAGGAAAAGAAACAGAGCGATGGGGGGTGGGGAGTGATTACAGGCAAGGGCGATTGGTTTAGTACGCGCGCACGCCGATAATCAATCAATTCGAGCACTCCCGCGCCGCGATCTTTTGCGTGCACTGGCGCAGGGACGTGATGGTCGGCATGGTGCCTTTGATTTCGTCGTTTAATACGCTTATTTCGAGGGCGAGCTCCGCCCCCGCATCGTCGGCGCCGTCCTTATAACGCGCCTGATACAGGGCTTTACGCTGGGCATCGCTCTCGTCGAAGGTGAAACGCGAGGACTCCCTATCCAACCCCTCCAGATATTGAGAAAAATCGGGCGCTCGCTGCGAGGGGTTATTTTTGGAAAGTTCACGGTACAGCGCATCAAAGGTCTTTGCCGGCGCCACATGATTGAGGCGCGCATCGAGGAAGCCTCCTAACAGATCGCCGCTCCGGCCGGGCGGCGAGTCGGATAATTTCGCTTTTCCGGCATTGACCACGGTCTTGACCTTGCGCCATGCGGGACTAAGCCCGCCGAGTGTATCAACAAAACGATTCCATTGTGTCACGAGTGAACTCCACGTTGTGTCGGTACAGTTCTGATAAGCGGCGATGCGTCCGGCATATTTTTGCTGCAGTTGGGGAAAAAGCACGGCGAAACGCGCCGGATCGACCAGTTTGCGCGAAGCGACAACCGATTCATACAGCGTCTGCTGGAGCTTTTCGGGCGGAGTAACGAGCTGTTTGTTGCCGCCATCGGGCGTCGGGCGCTCGTCGTCGGTATTTATCGCCGAACGCACGTACTCGATTTCAACCTTGAGGTCGTTGATTTTCGCCGCCAAGCCCGAAATACCGGTTTGCTGACACATAATAATCCGCTGTCGCAGTGTATTCTGCATACCGGCGAGTTGTCGCTGCAGTTCGTCGATATCGTCACGCTGACAACTGTTGCGCGAGACGATATCTCCCCAGTTGCTGGTGAAATCCCGAAACGAAACACCATCTTTTATAAAGGTGTCCCATTGTTGAAAACGCTTATCAATC
>SCST01000089.1 GCA_004299465.1 Methylovulum sp.
GAGACGGTGACGTATATGCTGGAAGGTGCGATGCTGCACCGCGACCACCTCGGCAATGAAGGGCATCTGCGCGCCGGCGATGTGCAGTGGATGACGGCCGCGCACGGCATTATCCATTCGGAAATGCCGGAGCAGGAAAACGGCTTGTTGCATGGCTTCCAGTTGTGGATTAACCTGCCCGCCAAGGAAAAGATGAAGCCGCCGCATTACCAGGACTTCGCAGCCGCACAAATCCCGCGCATAGAATTGGCAGGCGGCGCTTACATCAAGCTTATCGCTGGTGAATATATTGCCGGAACGCGGAAAATATCCGGCGCGGTGAGCGGCGTGACGACGCAGCCCTTGTATTTCGATGTCTCGCTTAATGCGCAGCAACAATTGGATATACCGATAGCCGCGCAACATACGGCTTTAGTTTATGTCTATCAGGGCGAGCTGGCTATAGGCTCTCCGGGTAAGCCGCTAAAGGCCGGGCAACTGGGACAGTTACAAAACGGCGATAATATCCATCTGGCGACGCAAGACCAACCCGCGCGATGCCTGGTGTTAGCCGCCATGCCGTTAAATGAGCCGGTCGTGCAATCCGGACCGTTTGTCATGAACAGCAGCGAAGAAATTGAACAGGCTTTCCGCGATTACCGCGATGGCGTGTTGACGCAATGAACCCGTTTTTATCCAAGCCGGCAAAGGAGACCGATATGCGCCAAAAACCTGCAACAACCGTTGTAAAAATCCACGATATTATTCAGCAGCGCTGGAGTCCCAGGGCTTTTGATCCCGGCCGGCCGGTCAACCATGACGACTTGCTGGCGCTGCTGGAAGCAGCGCGTTGGGCGCCGTCTTCTTATAATGACCAGCCGTGGCGTTTTATCGTTTGCGATAAAGCCGTTGATGAAGCCGCCTGGCAGCAGGCGTTTACCGCATTGGTTGAAAAAAACAGGCAATGGGCCAAGAACGCGCCGGTGTTGATTCTTGCCGTTGCGATGGATAATTTTAACCATAACGGTCAGCCTAATCGTTGTGCGATGTATGACACCGGCGCGGCTAGCGTCAGCTTGTGCCTGCAGGCGACTGCGTTAGGACTGTGCGTGCATCAAATGGGCGGCTTTGATGCCGCAAAAGCCCGCGAGTTTTTTAAGCTGCCGGGTGATTGCAAGCCGATGGCGATGATGGCCGTCGGCTACCAGGCCGAGCTTGATACGCTGGATGATGATTTTAAGGAGGCTGAATTAGCTGAGCGCTCCCGTGCCGCATTGGACGAACGGTTTTACGCAGGACAATGGGGCAGGGGAATGGAGTGAGGCGTAGGGCGGCTATCGGGATTTAGAGGTCTATTCCAGCGGTATACAGTGTTACGAGGTTATTGCCCTGGCGTTTGCTGGCTCGCTGGTTCCCAAGCTCCTGCTTGGGAATCCGGTTCTGGAAGCTCCAGCTTCCAGTTACACGAAGCTGGAGCTTCGTAGACCGCATTCCCAAGCCGGAGCTTGGGAACGAGCGTTAAAGTCCTGAAATTGCCCCTTATCTTTTTTGTTACTTGTTTCAGTAAAAATCCTGCGTTACTATCCGCGAAGTTCTGATTTTCTCCCCCCCCCCCATTACAAAATAAGGCATCCCGCCATGATCAAGCATTCTGTCCGCCCGTTTGTTGTTGCTGTATTGTTATGTTTTTCATTGAGTTATTCGCTAACATCATCAGCGGATGAAGCCAACACCTTACCCGTTACGATAGTAACAACCGCCGATTATCAAATCGGAGCAGAGGGTTTGCCTGACAGCCGTCAGCGCAGCAAAAGCCGCGCGGTTACCGCATCAGGCGCGCAAACCAAACGTCAATTAGTGTCCCTCTACGGCGGCGAAAGCGGCGACAGCATCCCCGAACGCGGCTATTTGACCGATGTGGTTTGGGGCGAAAAAACCACCTATCCGGCAGCATCAACCGATACCCAAGCCGTAACCCAGGAACGCATCCTGTATTACAGCTTCAATATCGGACAGTGGAAGCGTAAATTAAACTCCGAAACCAGCGTGTTGACCCGCGCCTTCATGACGCAACCGCTATTGGTGTTTTTATCCGATAACGATAAAGCCAGGATTGCCGCGCAACTGGTGAAAACACCGTTGTTTAAACAAGCGGTGTTCGTGCATAAAGAGCAGGTAGGCAAGTCATTGGCAAATGTTGTCTATTTAAATGATTTGATAATGGCGTTAGGAGAAAACGGCGTTAAGCAAATAACGGAAGCACAACGAAAAACCAGCAGACAAGCTTTTCGGTCAGAAATTGCACGTCAGGCAAAATCAATCAGTCCGGCGATGA
>SCST01000090.1 GCA_004299465.1 Methylovulum sp.
GCCTTTCGGCGCATGCAGTTTGTGGCCGGACACCGACAGCATGTCGATTTTGGTATCCTGCAACATCATCGGGATTTTGCCGACCGCCTGCACGGCATCGGTATGGAACATCACACCGGCCGCATTCGCCATTTCCGCCATTTCGACAACCGGGAAAATCGTGCCGGTTTCGTTATTCGCCCACATGACCGAAACGATAGCCACCTGGTCGGACAACAGTTTTTTGTAGGCCTCAAGGTTCAAGCGCCCGGCCCGGTCCACCGGCATCCGGTGTATCGTATAGCCTTCTTTTTCCAGCGCGTCGCACAGGCTTAAAATCGCCGGATGCTCAACCATCGTCGTAATAATTTCCTTTTTATTCGGCTGCGCCTTGATGGCCGACAAAATGGCCGTGGAATTCGATTCCGTACCGCAGGAGGTAAAGATAACCTCTGAATCATGCTCGCAACCGATCAGGTTCTGGACCTGTTGACGCGCCTGTTTGATGCCTTTGGCAACGCCGTCGGCAAATTTATGGATCGATGACGGATTACCGTATTGTTCGAGGAAATACGGGATCATCACATCGACGACCGCCCTGTCCACCTTCGTGGTGGCATTGTTATCCAGATAAATATCGGTCATAACTAAGCCCCTATGTTCACGAGTTTTGACATTTCCGAGGCGGGCACGACTTTGATAAACTCGCCCATCACTTCCATCAGGCGCTGCTGGATGCCGGCAATCGTCATCGCCGCCATCTGGCAGCCGTTGCACGCGCCGGTCATATTGACGTAAGCCGTATTGCCGATCACTTCGACCAGTTCGACGTCGCCGCCGTCAGCCATCAATGACGGCCTTAACGATTCCAGCACCTGCTCGATTTTTTTGATGCGTTGCAGGTTGGTCAACGGCACTTTGACTTCGGCAACAACGAGTTTAGCAACAGACGCGGCTTCAGGGTCGAATTTCTCGCCTTTTTCCGCGAGCACTTTTTCCAGGATGGCTTCAATGTCTTCATGGCAAGAGGCGCAGCCGCCGCCGGCTTTGGTGAAATTGGTCACATCTTCAACGGTGCGCAATTTGTTGGCCCAAACCATTTCTTCAATCATCACAGCGTCAATCGCGAAACATTTGCAGATCAACGCGCCTTCTTCGTGATCATCTTTCCATTCTTCGCCGCGATAATTGGCAATCGCCGCTTGCAGGGCCTCGCGCCCCATCACCGAGCAATGCATTTTTTCAGGCGGCAAACCTTCCAGATGGTCGGCGATATCCTGGTTGGTCACTTTCAACGCGTCATCTATAGTCATGCCCTTGATGATTTCCGTCAGCACTGACGATGATGCAATCGCCGAACCGCAACCGAAAGTCTGGAAACCGGCATCGAGGATAATTTCGCTCGCATCATCGACTTTTAAAGTCAGGCGCAAGGCGTCGCCGCAACTGATGGAACCGACTTCGCCTATCGCATTCGCGTCAACGACTGCACCGGCATTTTTAGGGTTGAAAAAATGTTCTTTTACTTTGTCTGAATAATCCCACATGGCTTTTTATCCTCGGGTTGGCGGGTGTCTTATGAACAGGTCTTGGTTCCGGTGCCGCTGGCACTGGTATTAAACGAAGAACCGCAAGCGCAACTTTTAGCCGCATTAGGGTTGGTAAATTTAAATCCCGAACCGTCGATGCTGTCGAGAAAATCGATAGACATACCGTCCAGCATCGGCATACTGACAGGATCGACAAAGACCCTGACGGCACCGCAATCAATTACGGTGTCTTCCGGCGTGTTCTCGGCTTCGAGCTTCAAGCCGTATTGATAACCTGAACAACCGCCGTCGGTCACTTCGATACGAAGACCGGCTGACGGCGTTTCCGAACTGGCGATAAATCGACCGACAGCGTTAATAGCTTTTTCTGTTAATGTAATCACTTGAGTCTCCTGAAGGGTTTGGCATCGTTCTTGTAGATATATAAAGCAACCTATATGCCATTAGCTAATTTTATTTTAATTTATTGATTTAGTTAAGATAAATAACAGCAAGCGCGATACCGGCAAGGTTACAAGCACACAATCAAGCATATTTTGTAAGCTTTACTACAAAATCATCAACACTTTAAACGAGGATATAGAATGAACGTAAGAGACCTGGATATAGGCGATACTGTTTATGCCGCAATCACCATCACCGATGACGGTTCGATACCGGGAGGCCAAGAAGGCGAAATACTCGCCGAAGCCGGAACGCGCGGCGTTATCACGATGATAGGCCATGTCGAAGAACAACCCGAACGTAGCGTTTTTCTGGTACGCTTTGAAGACAAGGATATGAACCTTGGCAATCCGGTGGGGTGCTGGGTTGAGGATTTGATGGTCGAGCCCAGGCTGGTAAATTAGCGGTTTTACCTATCTTCAAGGATTGCCGGCAAGGCCAGTATCGCTTAGCGTAATTATCCAGCCTGGTAAAGTTAGTTGCTCACTGTAGGGCGCGCCGCGCGCGCCACCAAAGCACCAGCACCTTACTTGAGTACCGGAAGGCGCGCGCAGCACGCCCTACGCTTCAGCAAGAAGCTGTTAACTTACTTACCGGCAACCATGATGCCTTTTGACTTAATAACAGTGAACCAATGAATCAACAATCAGAAATCGTCCTGAACTACCATAACCGCACGAAACATAGCCTTGAACACTATGCCAAAGGCCCCGACACCATCGACTGGGACGACCAACCCGACCCGTTCAGGCGATTTTCCGGCTGCGAGCTGGTCACGCTGCCGAGACCAGGGGCAGCGTTACCGGCCTTGTTCGCCGAACTGGATACGCCTTATTTGATTCCGGAGCAAGCCCTGAACCGGGCTAGCCTGGGTTTATTGCTGGAATTATCGTTCGGCCTGTCGGCATGGAAGCAATACGGCCCGAACCGCTGGTCATTACGCTGTAACCCGTCCAGCGGCAACCTGCACCCGACCGAAGCCTATCTCATCAACACCGGCACTATGCTGATGAAACCGGGGCTTTACCATTATGTCAGCCATGATCATCTTCTTGAACGGCGTTGTCAGTTTTCAGACAATTGCGACGATGCCGGCCTGCTCATCGGCCTGTCGTCGGTTCACTGGCGGGAAGCCTGGAAATACGGCGAAAGGGCTTATCGCTATTGCCAACATGATACCGGGCATGCGTTGGCCGCTTTGCGTTATGCCGCGGCAACATTGGGCTGGTCTATCGAATTGGTCAACGAATATTCGGATGATGAAACGGCGTTGCTGCTGGGGCTCAATCGCAGTCACGATTTCATCAACCTGGAGCATGAATCCCCCGATCTTGTTTGCCGAGTCCATACGCGTAGCGATCATGCGCCGTTAAACACCAGTGCATTGCTGGAAACGGCGCACGCAGGCGCCTGGTCCGGGAAAGCGGAGAGCTTGCGCGCCTACCACTTATATAAATGGCCGGTTATCGATGACATATCGCACGCCGCAAAAAAATGGCATACGGCAGCAGGCGCGCATTGGCAAGCCCCTCCGCAACGCCTGATCAAGTCGGCGAGCACCCAAACGGCCATCGACATCATTCGCGGGCGCCGTAGCGCCCAACAGTTCGATAGCAAGATGCAGCCGCTGCCGGTCGATGACTTTTACCGGATGTTGAGCGCGGTGCTGCCTGCGGCAAAAGTCCCGTTCGATTGTTGGCCGTGGTCGCCCAACATTCATTTATTTATTTTCGTACATCGCGTCGACGGCCTGCAACCCGGCTTATATGCCCTACCTAGAAGTACAGACATCCTGCACAAATTAAAAGCGGCGACACTCGCTGATTTTGCCTGGGAACCGGTATCGGATACCGTACCGCTTTATCATTTATATTCAGGCGATTTCAGGCAAACCGCTAAAACGCTGTCTTGCCGCCAAGCCATCGCCGGCGACGGCGCCTTCAGCCTCGCGATGCTTGCCGAATTCAACGAACCCATTGCCGAGCAAGCCTGGGCTTACCGCCGCTTGTTCTGGGAATGCGGGATGATAGGCCAGGTCTTGTATTTGGAAGCCGAGGCGGCCGGTGTCCGCGGCACCGGCATTGGCTGTTATTTTGACGACAGCGTGCATGAGATATTCGGCATCCAAAATGACAATTTCCAGAGCCTTTATCATTTTACCGTCGGCAAGCCGTTGGAAGACAAGCGCCTGCAGACCTTACCGCCTTATGGGCATTTGCCGGTCGTGTAATAGGTAAACAGGTTGGAAGACTGAACAGAGGCAACAATTCTCATTATGACACTCAACGCCTAAAATAGGCCGACTATTCCCTGTTGAAGCCAATATTATGAGCGTCCCCTTTGGATTAAACGCATTGACCTTTAGTGACGTGGTCAAGTTTGTGCGCCTAACTTTTGAAATCTTCGCCGATCAGCGGACTGGGAAAAGTTGTGCTTTTTACCCGTAACAAGAGATTTGCCCGTGCTCGGTAGCGCTGAAACGCATTAATAACCAGAAACAAGACTGTGTCCATGTTAATGTTTTGCATGGAAAAATGTTTCTAAATCAAAAGAACTGGATATAATGAAGGTGGCCTTATCGATTACACCGTTTTTTGTAATCGCTAACGGTCAGCGAAAAACTACAATTACTTATAACTTAAGAGGTGGTTTATGCGAGTCTTTAAACGAGAAAGCTATTTGCCTGCCGTATTGCTTGCGCTAGGCCTGTTAACGTCCAGCCAGATAACACATGCCGATCAACCTGCGGCAGTTGCATGGAACATCCTGGAAGCCGCTAAGGAAGGTGTCGCCCAATCAGGCAATACGCCGGGCGGGGATACGCGCTTACTGGTGCAATTCAGTCCCTGGAATTTAAAAGAGCAAACGCCGTTGTTAGTATTATTCCGTAATTGCGGGGAAGACCCCCAATCTGTCGGTAAACCCATGTTAAATTTTGAAGCCTACATGGCGGGAAAGGAAACTTCGCCGATTTATAACCCCGATTGGAAAGCTCCAGGAGCACGCTGGCGTATCTGCCCCCAAACCGATGCGTTGCTGGTAAGCCCTAATACGACGGCGCCCCAGCAAGTTTTGTTCGAAATCGATTTTTTACGCTTGGCCAATGAAGGAATGAGCCCACGCATCGATATGGATGTTTATAATGTATCCGCTGATGACTTGAAGCTTTGGCCCACGGCTGAAGAGCTGGCACGGCACTTTAGAAACCAGCCACCGGCTGCAAAAGTGCCTCTATCGGTACATTACCGTCAGTCCTCCAGGGGAAGTTGGATGATGGGGGATTACGGCGCTGTTTACGGTAAACCATCGCGCGACCTTCTGAAAGGCGGTAAAGGCACCGGCGATTACGAAAAAGTCTTGAAAAGCATGCCGGTTAACCTGGAGTCGTTCCGGCGCAAAGTATTTATTCCCGGAAACACCGATTTTGATCGTCTGGAAAGTATTAAGGCAGCGATGGAGGAATCGCGGGCACGCGGCTCGGCAGGAGAAGGCGAGCAAATCTGTTACCCGGAAAACCCTGTCAAACCCGCTAATGCGCAGGCTGTACCGCCGTTGGACGGCTTTAGCCATACCTTGACTGGCCGTTTCTCAACCAAGTGGACAACCGACCATAGCCTGCATTCAGGATTCGGTTTCCGGGTGGAAGTATACCGCGCCGGCACTTCGACGCTACTGGGTTCGTCCTGGGTGGAAGCAAATGGGCTGTGGACGGTCAATGTACCCGATTCAGCCGGTTTCATAACCGGACAGCAAATTAATGTCAATTATCGCTCATACAACAGTTATTACGCGCCGCAAAACCAGGCAGGCAATAAATACTGGTGGTACGATCCGGTTTGGACAGTTACCAGCACCTCGTTTAATGTCGGTCATCGTTTTGCCGATACCGACGGCGGGGCATACAACGGCGTAGGCGAGCTGGTAGATAATGCGATGACGATGTGGTCGCGCCTGTATTGGGATGCCGGCATCAATCCGGTGCCTGCTTCAGCGATCCGTTTCTTTTTCCCCAACACCTGGAATAACTGCGGCGGTGCCAGCCCCTGGAGCTGCGCATCAGGCAATGATCTTTGGCTCATTGCCGCCCACGGCGTGCAGGGCGATGTGGTTAACCATGAAATGGGCCATGTCTTGAACAACAAGTTCTGGAGCAATAAACGGCCTGCAGGTTCCGGCGGCTCGCATAGCCTGAATAATTGCTACCCTACCCGCTTGGGCATGGCCTTGCGCGAAGGTTTTGCCAACTTTATCGCCGCCTGGGTTGGCTATCCGACCCGTAATGTCGCCGAAGGTGGCTTTAATTCAGGCCGTTGGGCTTTGGGTTGGGATGCAGAAGATCGCAATACGCCGCCTAACTGCGCCAACGGATGGGAAAACGAAGTCTGGGTAGCGCGAACCTTCTGGGATTTACACGATACCCGTAGCGATGGCGATGACATCTTGTGGTTTAATTATCCCGGCGCCGTGATTTCGCT